>NZ_CABTML010000058.1:0-6929 GCF_902485895.1 uncultured Anaerobiospirillum sp.
CGGGATTGGATCAAAGTAATATCTATAGTTCATGGGTGTGAGCAGTATCTTGTCTCACGATTTAATCGTGAGATCGTATGGCAACTTGATAGCAAAGCTGATAGTATTGCGGCCACTTTGTTAAGTTTATGTAGCTAGCCATGCCTTTAGATCAATAAAGGGTCGATAGCATTATGTTTGCCCAAGATCTCACGTTAGGCTCACACGTGATGAGTAATGGTGTGTCATGGAGCTATGGTGACGTGGTGCTCTCGTGGCCACTTGCTGTGATCTAAGCGCGGCTTTGTGACTTTCTTGAGCTTGCGCTTTAGCTAGTGTTGGAGCTTGATGATGGCTTTATCAGCGTAGCTTAAGGCTCGCTCTGTGCTTATTGCGCAATTAGCCGCCTTGATATGCTGCGATCTTATTGAAAGCAGAGCTTAGTGGCAGGATTGAACGTAGCGATTTGTTTCACAAAGAGTTTCTTCAGGTGCCTAGATACGTCACTTTGTTATGAGATCGCGCAGCAAACTAAGGATTAACTCACACTTACAATATGTAAGCGCTAACGATCTTTGCACTTAGACTTACAATGATTTATTGCTTTTGGAGTTTCTGTTTGATCGCGAGCCAACAAACAGGAACTTAGTGGTTGATTTTGACAAATGTTTGGGGACTAACCTATGTCTGTCATTTTTAAGGTGACCGGGCTTGTCGGTTTACTGTTAATTACTTTTGCGGCACTTAGGTTGACCCTTGGTAGCACGGCCAATTTCATCTTTATCTTTGTGCTTCTCGGAGCATTGGTCATCATTTTACTAGTGGTATTTTTCAAGGGTAAGAAGTATCAGGCAAACTTTGGCATACCAATGCCTGCACAACTTGCTGCTTACCGTAAGGCTTATAACAATTACGACTTTTTTGGTGGTGATTTAAGCTTTACCGAGAACTTTAACTCGCAAGCCTACGTTCATCCAGCTCAGATCATGGATCGCCTTGCAGCTTTATTGATGTTTACCAATCGCGGCGCTAAGTTTAACGAAAAGCAAATCTGCATTATCTCCGCTAGCTGGGCTCAGCTCATGTTAGGACTGTGCAAAGAAGGTCACTATCCAGGCTATGGTGAGCGCTATAAAGAAAAGAATCTGCCACCACAGTTATTAACTGGTGCTGTTTACAATGGCGTTTATCGTGCGCTACAGGCAGACTATTCACCAAATTACGATGTGGACTGTTTACTTGCTGAGGGTAGTATCAACCGCTATATCTTGCTTATCTTTGATACCTTCCTTGAGGACTCAGATAACTTTGGCCGAGTAGGCGATAACTGCTTAGAGACCCTCCAAAAGCTTAGAAAGTTCTTCAAAACTCGCGGTTAATCAAACTCACCACTTACAAGATGCCTGCTGATGCAGGCATTTTTGTATCCACTGCTACCTAAGCAAGCACAGCTAGCAGCGACGCTTAAGCGCCATAAAGACCAACACAGGCCAATAAAGATCGTAAAGCTCAATCAAGCTTAATGCAGATCAGGCCCCCATCGTCCATAGTTTACGTAGGAAAAGAAAAAATGAACATTGTTGAAATACAAACAATAAAATTGTTATTTGCCTCAGGGCAGTATCTTAAGCTCTATGAGAGTCAAGCGCATATCATCAACGAGATCTTATCTATTAAGACAGAAAATGAGTTTCAGGATTTTCTAAATCAAATAGGTTGGTTCGATGAGGGGGTATTTTGGCTACACTATGGATCTTGGCACGGAAAAAGCCTCTTTGTTGGCGCTTACGATGAAGATATTGCCGATAAGGTTAGGTGCTATCTACAGTCTAAACTTCCAGAAAATCTCTTTGAGATGTTAGAAGAGTCCTTAGACCAGATCTATGCAGACGATGAGGATAACCTCATGTACATAATAGATCATTGCAACGAATACTTAGAAGGAACAGGTTACTCGCTTAACCTTGTCTTTGATGATACCTACTATGATGGGGCTTACTTCTTATCGGTAGTAGAGCCATAACAACGTCAGCCTTGCTTAGCAAAAGCAAGACAAAGCAAGCGAGCGAGTGAGCCATGTCAGGGCAGGGCAGGGTAGGGTATTATCTTGCTCAAATACATAGTCAAGAGCCACGTCGAGCTGTGCCTAAAGCAGCTCATGGCACGTACTGCGAAAGCAAAAGCACTCAAGCTAAAGCAGTAAAAGCGCTCTGCTATGCTTTGCTAAAGCAACAGCTTCAGCCACATTAAGCTATGCCATAAGCAGCACTGAGCGCGAGCGCGAGCAACTAATGGTATGAGAGGAAAGGCACTCAAGCTAAACAGCTACAGAGCTCTGGTAGGCTTGGCAAAAGCAACTCTTGGCGCTGAGGACTTGGAGCGGGCGCTGGAAGTGGTAGGGATATAAGATCGCAAAAGGGCGGTTAATACCGCCCCTTTCTAGAGTTGTTAATGTGGTCTTAATTAAAGACTAGGAGGCGTTTCTGCCACCTGAAAGACCGAAAGCACGCTGAATAGCTTGTACGCGGAAAGCAGGGTGCATTTGACGCAGCTGCTGCTCGCGCTGCTCTTTGAGCTCAGCGTAGATTAAGGTGCCAAGACGGTCAATGGTACGACGGCATACAGGAGGGTGGCCTAAGAAGTTAAGCACCTGTAACTCCTCAAAGATCTCACGCACAGAGATCTTCTTGACAGTATTGCCGATACGCTTGCCACGGATAATACGGTCTTTAACAAACTCGTAGAAAACCATGCTTTTACCTGGGAGGACGCGATCCTTAACTGGGAGTGGCTCTGGATCACGCTCAGCACGAATGTAGGCGTAAACGGTAGGACGAGAAATACCCATACGTCTTGCAATGGCAGAAACCTTAATGCCAGCAGCGTACAATCGTCTGATTTCTATACCTTTCTCAATGCTGATGTAATTAGGCATTGACAGAACTCCTTATGTTTCTCATATGCAGATGGCTAAGTCTATCTGCTAAGGTTATGTAGAACCCTAATAAATGAGGTCATAGTCAGAAGCATCGGATAACAATAGAAGCACTGACACATTAAGTGCCTAGTAAAATATTAGGACACGACCACTTCAAGTTCGCTTGATCAAATAGTCATAGTCCATGTACTAAAAGTCTTCTGACTGCATATGTCTTTAGAAATCTAAAGACTCTCTTTGAATGTTTGATTATGAGATTACTCTGTGTCAGCAAGCTACGAGAGCAAGATTGACTGCTAGGGTGTATAGCCACTAGCCATTGAGGGTGATACTCCAGTGTTATTACGCGTACTCGTCTTTAAACGAGTGGCGTTCCCTCAATATCAAGAGTAATTCTCATATATTATTATATGCATTAAGACAGCACATCGACCATACTACTTTTGTAGCGAAATAACGATTTAAAAGCTATAAATATAGATAAATCATAGGATTAATAGGGGTTTACAGTAATATCTAGGCTTGATCAAATTACTACTTGTGTGACAAGTGTCCTGTTGATTTTTGAGCATTTCTACAAAATAGATTTAACAATTTTGCTGTATCAAGTATTTTTTAAGTAACGTTTCTCAGATCAAGCCTAAGCCTATGTATATCAAAGCGCGTTAAGCAACTTAATGAAAAATTTGCATCGTCAAGCTTACACAAGCACAATACAAAGTTATCTAGGCTTAGCAAAATTTGCTCACATTTAGTCTTACATACTACCACATATAGTCTTACATAAGACCACATAAACAAGCAATAAAGACTAGCTAGCAGCTGTGATGCAATATACATTTGGTGTAAAAGCGCCTCAAGTACAACGCATCAGTAGCAGCAATAAACTTAGACTTTCTCTACACACTAATTATTACACAGCTAACACTAGATGCATAGTCATAATCTTAAGATGCACCATTTCATCACGAGTCTAAGCAATAGTTTGATCTCAATATCACAGCTACCAGACTAATTCCCACGACAAATGATCAAACATAGCCCTTACCACAGCACGTGACAATCATCCCCAAAGCCACAAGACCGAGCATCTAAGACCGTGCATATTTGCCACCAGCACCGCGAATTTACGCAAGAGGTCAGCTCTGCCGCCCCTTAGCCATAAGATCCACCCGTTAATAGTCGTTCGTTCTCCATGCATTCGGCGTAGTATGCAGCACACGAGATCATGCCTATAACTTCAATCCATAATCAGGCAATGCATGGCCACACTAAGAAATAGGGCGTATAGAGAGCTGGCAAAGTACGGTGATGAATGGCAGAGCAGGGCCAGGTAGTGATTAACGAGCTTTTATAATCAACTCATCCTAGGCTGGTGTAGTTGAAAGTTGAGGATTGCTGCAGCAGACTATCTCTGCTAATTGCTCTCACTAATAGCTTAGTGTCGTTCGAGCTCATTCAGAAAAGGGTAAAGAGAGCGGCCTTGCGAGAATACAGTCCAAAGAGCTAAGACAGCCTCAACGTCTGTAGTAGGCAATGGAAGTGGGCAGTGGGCAGAACCTATGCCTAATTAGCAGGTCGAATGAGCACAGCTTGTGGGGCATGGTAAGACTTTTAGCTACGCGCTGTCATTGCAGAGAAAGTATGTAAGTCAGCAGCAAGACGTACTTAAAAGTAATTCAGCAAGCACATGCTAAGATGTACAGTTAGACTTATCGGCCCGTTTTGAGATTACTTGTTATGAAGAAATTGGATCCAGCCCTCAGGTCTCAGATTGAAGAGCAACTTCGCAACGGTGAAACAGTTGCCTCAATCTCAAGGGCCACTGGCGTTCACATCAATACCATTTATCAGATACGTAATATGATGTACCCAAATGAGATCCCTGCTGATGCACCAATGCCACGCGGTTTGACCTCATTAAAAGAAGCGCAAAAGATTGCAACTATCTGCGAAATGCTTGGTTATGACCATCCTGATGTGCTTGAGTTATTAGCAAAGAATGCTCTTGATATTGACGAAATCAAGGCATTTCAAGAATGGTCTAAAAATAACCTTGAGTACTGCACTAAGTCTACACTTAGAGCTCGAGCCCGCGATGAGGCTAAGTTAGCTAAACAAGAACGGGCTCATCAAAAAGCCATAGAAAAGCTCAATGCTCAGCAGAAAGAATTAACCAGCAAATATGAAAAGGAGAATAGGGACTTACGCATCTCAGCGGAGTTGTTAACAAAAGCTATTGCGCTCCTAGGCAAACATGATTAAGTAAAGCTACAGCGTTTCTTGCTCTTATTCTTTTCGACCAATACATAGAACTCAGATAAGTCTGGAGGCATAGGTTTGCTTCAAGGTCCTCACCATGGTAATCGTCTAATCGACTTGTCCTGCGCTCCATGGACAATGCATGAGTTCTTCGCTGGTAGCGGCTTAGTTGCTTACGGACTCAAAGGTATGTTTAAGCCTATTTGGGCTAATGATATTAGTAAGCACAAAGCGGCTGTATATGAGGCTAACTTTGGTCTCAAGCATTTTAAGCTTGGGGATATCAAAGATGTGAGCGGCTCTGATTTGCCTTTTGCGCATTTATCTTGGGCAAGTTTTCCATGCCAAGATTTATCTTTAGCGGGCGCTTTAGGTGGTATTCATGCCTCTAGAAGCGGTTTAGTGTGGGAATGGCTACGCGTATTATATGAGATGCTTGAAAAGCCGCGCATATTGGTTTTAGAAAATGTAAGTGGCTTGCTTTCCTCAAATGGCGGTGCAAATTATCGCTCTCTTCATATGGCACTTGTAGAGCGTGGCTACAACTGTGGCGCTATTGTTCTAAATGCTGCTCTATTTTTACCTCAGTCTCGACCAAGGATATTTGTTATTGCTGTTCATCGTGAGAGCAAAATCCCGACCCAACTAACTAGCGACACGCCTTGTTATCTGCATAATAAAGCCGCTACCGATTTAGGTAAGTCTTTACCAGGATGGATTTGGTGGCATGCAGACAAGCCTCTTAGACGCCAGAGCACATTAGAAGATATTATCGAAGAAGAAGTTGTATTTGATAAGGATGCTATCTTAAAGCTTGTTCCTCAGCGACATTGGGTCAGGCTCAATGAACACGAGACAATCTATGCTACAGGCTATCGCCGCACACGTCATGGTCAACAACAACTAGAATTGCGCTTTGATGGCATTGCTGGTTGCCTTAGAACCCCTGAAGGAGGTAGTAGCAAACAGTATTTAGTTGTGAAAAAGGCCAATGAAATTCATGCTCGCCTGTTGACGGTTCGCGAGACAGCTCGCTTGAAGGGAGCACCAGATAGTTTTGTTCTCCCAGGAAGTGCCAACGATGGCTATAAAGCGATGGGAGATGC
Source organism: uncultured Anaerobiospirillum sp. (assembly GCF_902485895.1). Classification (NCBI taxonomy): domain Bacteria; kingdom Pseudomonadati; phylum Pseudomonadota; class Gammaproteobacteria; order Aeromonadales; family Succinivibrionaceae; genus Anaerobiospirillum; species uncultured Anaerobiospirillum sp. The sequence continues at coordinate 6,286 of NZ_CABTML010000058.1, forward strand.
TGTTGCAGTGCCGGTAGCTCAGTTCATTGGAGAGAGGTTCTTAACTAAGCTTGCCAAGTCCGTATACGCTGAGTAGACCAATAAAAAAGCTCACTTACTTTACTGATGACCTAAAGCAAAAAAGCGACCATAACTGATGCTCTATCCAATCATCAGTCATGATCGCTTTGGTAAGGCCGTTCAGAATAGCCTTATTAATTATTGTGTGGTTCGGTTAATTAGAACATGAAACGAGCATTAGCATTGATGCCTAAGCTGTCAGTGTTGGAAGAACCAGTGTAGTTGATGCTTACGGAAGTACCGAAGTTACCGTTTTGTGCACCAAGACCTAAGTTCAGACCATAAGTAACCTTATCTAATACCTCAGTATCGAGTACGGTATTAACCTTAACACCATCGAAGCGAACTGAAGAGTTAACCTCAGTATCACCGGTGTTGAAGGTTAAGGTTAAGTCAGCATTAGGAGCTAAAGTCCAATCGCCCATGTTAAATGCCTTAGATACGCCAACACCAACTGGGATGGAGAAGACGTTCTGTACATCAAAGTCGGTCTTGCCGATGCTGCCCTTAGCAGTCTTCATCTCGTAAGACTCAGTGTCTAAACGAGTAAAGCGCATGCCAGCATGTGGGGTGATGTCAGCAAA
>NZ_CABTML010000059.1:0-2595 GCF_902485895.1 uncultured Anaerobiospirillum sp.
AACACATGTGCCTGTTTTTTTATATCTGAAGCCCTGTGGTTGCATGCAGTGCTAAATCTATAGCTTCTCTGGTTATTGTTTTTAGCCGAATTAATTCTTATTGATTCATCTTCGCAATTAAATCTACTGTCTTTCTTTGCTTTAGCATCGGACTCAGGCAGGTGTAATCTATCTTCCTCACCATATGGTGTGATGGCCTCATAAAGTATCTTATCGGTATTAATTTCATCAAGGGACATTACACACTCATGCTCACATTCTACTCCTTTAACCTTGTAGCTTGAAATAATGACAAAAGCTTCGCCCAAGTCATAAGTTTTACCTGATACTATGCGAGTACTACTCTTATCTTGAATCGTAAACTCTTCATATTTATTACATTTCTTGCAAAATGCCTTAAATGTCTTGTTTGCTGGCTCTATTACGTAGTTAGCTTGCTTTATATACTTGACATTGCATAGTTTATGTGAGTCATCTTTCTGATCTTGATTAGGTAGTACTTTAGTCTTAGGCATGAAGTGATGAATGGCATTTTCATTTATAAATGTGAACACGTCTGACAATTCATAGTCGTGGCGAAGTATACAATCAAGGATTGTAGAAGGCTTGTCAGGATATGGGATTTGTTTTCGGTGGCTAACGAACCCCTTTCCAAGATTCGAAGTGTTAATGATCTCTTTGTGAATGGCCCCGACCTCAGGTACATTGTGCCCGAATTCTTTCTCTGCAGAGCCTTTGACTATTACCTTTTTACGCGACTTTCCTTTTGCGCCAAAATTCTCATCATCATCATCATCATCATCATCATCTTCTTCTTCTTGATTCTCGTCGAAATCTTCTGCGTTAGGAGCATGCACATCTGCTTTGCTCTTTTCGCTCTTTGAAGGCTTTATATTACTCTCAATGATATTAGCTACTCGGCTTTGATTAAGTTCAGTAAAGATCTCGATAATGAAATCTAAGCTATTCTTTAAAGGGCTTATTTGGCCATCAAGCAAATTCAGCGCAAAGCCCCTGTCAAGAGAAGTGAACTTGGTTTTATTAATGTTATGAACTTTTATAATGAACTCATGACCCAATGACTCTACATTGCTTAGAGTTGTTCTAGCTCTTTCTAAATCTTTAGCCAGCCTTTTGTTTTCTTTACGTTCTTCTTTAAGCTGGCAGTTCAAATCATGGTTGGATTTAACTAGAACTTCATTCCTGCGCTTCAAATCAAGGATTTCTTTAGCTTGAGCTTCATACATCTCAACGCTTATAGGATCATGATGCAAGTCTTGGTTTAAAGCTGTTTTATTGGAGTTAGTGAGATCATTTGTATGATCTTTTGAGTTGTCTTTACTGGTTTGAGAGCCAAGATCATGGCTTATGTTGCACGTAAGATCTCGCTCTTGAGTAGACTCACTATCTTTAGATAAACTGCCATTTAAAGCGGTTTGTTTGATGTTTTTAAGATCGTAGCCATGATCTTTTTCATTCTCTTTGCGAGAATGAGATTTAAGATCGTGACTTTTGTTGCATGAAAGATCTGGCTCTTGAGTAGAGCCATGATCTTTAGACAAACCGCCATTTAAAGCGGTTTGCTCGGTATTTTTAAGATCGTAAACATGATCTTTTTCATTATCATTACGAGAATGAGAGTTAAGATCGTGACTTTTGTTGCATGAAAGATCTGGCTCTTGAGTAGAGTTATGATCTTTAGACAAACCGCCATTTAAAGCGGTTTGTTCGATGTTTTTAAGATCACGGTCATGATCTTTGTTGATATTGAGATCGCTATTTCTATGATCTTTGTGTAGATCTTTGATCTTATTTTTAGTTATAATGGTCATAGTGATTTTTTTTAGGGTCGGCGTGCAACACAGTTAACATGTGTTGCCGCTAATCAAACTAAGATCATACAAAGTTCAATTAGCAGCTGCATTGCAGCTGACCCACATAAGGTTACAGGAAATTATGGCTTAAAGAAAAAAAGCCGATCCTAATCCTTATATATCCCGCCTTTATTGGCAAGTGTATCGATCACACTTTAGCCAAAATTTTTCACGTCTATATACAGCCAATCATAAACAAACTACGTGTTTTTGAATGCCTAAATATCCATACACCAAAACACTAATACTTGTAATCTATTGGCTCAAATCTCAACTCTCGACCCAATTTTCTTTGGCTATATATAAAAAAAGGAGCCAAATGGCTCCTTTTCAGTTATAAATAATGCTGTTAGTATTTTTGTCTGCCTGATAGACTACCTTCCTTAAGTAGCCTATCCAAAGCTCGCCTACTTATGACTGTAGGAAGTAAGTCACTATTGAACTTGTGCTGGAATCGCCCACTTGCACGTTTTCTGGTAAAACATGTATAACCAGAGCCGTCAACAACGAATACCTTGCATATGGTTCTTCGTTCATTCAGTGTCACAATAACTACAGGATCAATACCGCTCCAACTTATATTGATAGTGTTAGAGACAAGCATATCGAACATAGTTGGTATGCCATAGCGGGCTGATATCGGGGTATTCACCATATAGATGAGGCAGTCTTGAGGGATGATCATAGCCCCCTCCAAGAGAGACCATCTTGCATATGATGC
>NZ_CABTML010000060.1:0-15555 GCF_902485895.1 uncultured Anaerobiospirillum sp.
AAAGCATCTACAACAGCAACAAAGTTCTCAGGAGCGGTGGTTACATCGATAGAACCGTCGTCATTAACAACAACGTCATCAGCACCGGCCTCAAGAGCGATGTTCATTGCAGTCTCTTCATCAACGCTCATGTTACCTGACTCATCAGGCATGAAGCTGATTAAGCCCTGCTTGGTGAATAAGTAACCAACAGAACCAGTGGTACCTAAGTTGCCACCAAACTTGGTAAAGCCGTGACGAACGTCAGATGCGGTACGGTTACGGTTGTCTGTCATACACTCAACCATAACAGCAACGCCACCAACACCGTAACCCTCGTAAGTGATGGACTCGAGATCTGAGCCTTCACCGCCACCAACACCACGCTCAATAGCACGCTTGATAGTGTCACGGGTCATGTTCTGAGCTAATGCAGAGATAACTGCAGAGCGCAGACGTGGGTTTGCACTTTCATCACCGCCGCCTAAACGAGCTGCAGAGGTGATTTCACGGATTAATTTAGTAAAGATCTTGCCCTTCTTAGCGTCCTGGGCAGCCTTACGGAAACGAATGTTGGCCCACTTGGAGTGACCTGCCATGATGATTCTCCTGGATTACTTTTCTACGTCAGTGATGGCAATTGCGAGTTCTTGCAATGCTTCGTCAGAGGCTAAGTTAGGAGCCTCAGTCATTAAGCAAGATGCGGCAGTAGTCTTAGGGAATGCAATAACGTCACGAATGTTCTCAGTATGAGTGAGTAACATGGTAAGACGATCCAGACCAAAAGCCAGACCTGCATGTGGAGGAGCGCCGAAAGACAGAGCGTCGAGTAAGAAGCCGAACTTAGTTCTTGCTTCTTCTTCGCTAATACCTAACACGGTAAATACAGCCTTCTGCATTTCCTCGTTGTAAATACGAACAGAACCGCCACCTACTTCATAGCCATTGATAACCATGTCATAAGCATCAGCAAAGACGCTTAATGGCTGGTCAATTAACTGCTGAGGGGTTACACCAGCAGGAGCTGTGAATGGGTGGTGCATTGCGGTAAGACCAGCCTCTTCGGTGATCTCGAACATTGGGAAGTGAACAACCCATAAAGCCTTGAAGCCTGGGTTGACTAAATTGTGGTCACGAGCAGTAGCACAGCGCAGTGCACCCATGAAGGTCTGGCACTTTACAGTCTTGCCGCAGCCGATGAATACGATATCGCCGTCCTTAGCAGAACAAGCGTTAGCAACATTGACTAACAGCTCCTCAGTGACGTGCTTAGCAAATGAAGACTGCATGCCTTCAGCGCCATTGGCAAGCTCGTTAACCTTGATGTACATGAGTCCACCAGCGCCAAGCTTCTTGACGTAATCGGTATAGCCATCAATCTGCTTACGGGTAAGAGCAGCACCGCCTGGCAGAGCAAAGCCAACTACACGTGACTCAGCATCGTTAGCAGGCTCTGAGAGCACCTTAAACTCGCTGTCTTTAACGAGATCATCAAGTGACTTAAGCTCAAAGTCGATACGTAAATCAGGCTTATCAGAGCCAAAGCGCTCCATAGCCTCAGTCCAAGTTAAGACTGGGAACTTACCTAAATCAACATTCTCTTCTTTCTTAAAGAGGCCTACCATCATGTCTTCCATAACAGCACGCACATCGTCTGAGGACATGAAGGAGGTTTCAATATCGATCTGGGTAAACTCTGGCTGACGATCAGCACGTAAGTCCTCATCACGGAAGCACTTAGTGATCTGATAATAGCGATCAAAACCAGAGATCATGAGGAGCTGCTTGAACAGCTGTGGTGACTGTGGCAGAGCATAGAACTTGCCGTGGTGAATACGAGATGGCACCAGGTAATCACGAGCACCCTCAGGAGTTGCCTTAGTCAGCATTGGGGTCTCAACGTCGATAAAGCCGTGCTCATCTAAGTACTGACGTACAAAGCGAGTTACGCTGTGACGCTTGGTGAAGTTGGCGATCATCTCAGGACGACGCAGGTCTAAGTAGCGATAACGCAGACGCTGCTCTTCGGTATTGTCCTGATTGAAGTCTAAAGGCAATACGGCGCACTTGTTTAAAATATCAAGATCGGATGCATAAACTTCGATTGCACCGCTCTTCATATTGGAGTTTACCTGATTGTCTGGACGTGGCTTTACAATGCCAGTTACCTTGATGCAGAACTCGTTACGTAAAGTTGCTGCCTTCTCGTGTAACTGCTGATTGTCAGGCTCAAAAACTACCTGAACAAGACCAGTTCTGTCACGTACGTCGATGAAAATCAGACCGCCTAAGTCGCGGCGCTTGTTAACCCAGCCGCACAGGGTAACGGTCTGATCTTTTTCATTCAGACCGACTTGATCACAGTAATGTGAACGCATTGACATAGAATTTGCCTTTAGCTTGTAAAGAAAGAAATCTTTAAGTTCAGCTCAAATTGATGCTGTAATTTCACAAGCATCTCCATGCCCTTATTTTTCTAAGTAGCAAGGGCTTGTACAACCACAAGATATTCAAGTGAACTAACGTCTTGCTAAATTGCTAGCAGCTTACGCTGCAAAAGCTTGCTCCTTGCCTAGCTTTGAGCGTTTGGGCAAGAGGCGCATGCACTAGGAGCAGCTGGAGTTGAGCAGCTTTCGTTCTTAAAAGGCTGCTTAGAGCTACCAAAGACGCCTACACCTTTCAGATCGCAGTTGGAAGCCGAAATAAGCTTAACCAAGGTATCCTTGTGACACTCTGGACACTGTGTTAACGGAGCGGCACTCATTGACTGTAATTTAGTTAATGTGTGACCACATTCTGAACAACGATATTCGTAGAAGGGCATAACAATCCTTTGCTGCTTGTTTAGTTGTATGCAGCTAGCAAGTAATCAAATGATTAAACCTGCTAAACCAATGTAATGTAGCGCAATGCCTCACTAGTAAAAAGGCTTTCACGATACATCTTAACGCCTCTGTAGCGCTCCAAAATAAGCCCTAACAGGACGCAGCTAAGCCTTAAATTATAGCCTTTTTGCTAGAAACTGACCACATATCAGAACATTGTTCACCCAAAATATAGCACAAAAGCCCTAATCTAAGCCATAAACGCGCCTTGACCGCACATGCACATGGCACTCTCTTTACACTATCTGCCAGTAACGTGCCCTGTAATGCCCATTTGTCTTGCATTGAATCAGCAATTGGCCGTCTACATTGCTGTGCTCCTTGCAAACTCCCATTTTAAGCTAGTGGGTCGCTCCATCACCCTTTTCTAGGCTAGTGGATTGTTCCATCTATAATTGGGTGGTGGTGATGCGGCGCATGCCTTTACTGATTTAGGCTATACAGTGTCGCTGCACTCTTTGCTGCATAATAATATGTACGTGTTCCTAAAACGCTATGGCGCTCAATGACAATGGGCAGCTAAAAGCTGCCCAGTCTTTGAGTTTGAGTTTGCCTTAACGGCACTGTTCAAAGTGCATTGGGCAGTTTTGATTGTTACTAGTCTTGGCGATTAATCTTACGTGTAATGAACATAATAACGCCTAACATGATCACCAGTAAGACCGTAGATATGAGTAAACCCAGGCCAGTTACAAATACAATGACGTAAGTTAAAGCATGTCCAACAAGCTGAACAGCCATCAAGATCGCAGCAGCTTTCTTTGCCTCAGTTGCTGAGTAGATATAAGCTGAGAGCATGCTAGAGGTAATGAGCGCAGCAATAATGTAGGAATTAAAGAAGCTCATATACTCTGCAAGCGCTAACAAGAATACATAGAATATGATGATCCCCAGACCGCAAATAAAGTACTGCAGCCTTGAGATCATGCGCTTGATGGATACCTCAATGGACAGCAAGGTCACAAAGACAATCATCATCATCAAGATGCTGTATAAGCAAATTGCCTCAAACAACTCATAAGTTGTGTCAAAGTAGTTAGGCGAGAAATACAGCTCTACCTCATTGGTGCGATTGAAGTAGTTTCTAAACTGCCATTCATGATTAGAGTAGCGATCCTCATCATTATCCATCTTGTAAAGATCAAATAAAGTCTGATAGAGATATTCATACGAGACAATATTGTCAGTAGTAAACTTCATCTCATAGCTAGTGCCTGCCATCTCAAAGAGTGACTTTAGCGCCTGACTATCATATTCATCATGTCCGATAGAGATTGCACTGCTAGATTGTTCACCATCTTTTCTAGCATAGTTACCAAAATCTTTGTCAGTAGATGTAGATAAGATATTGGTACTTGAAATAAGCTTATCTGTCGATAAATCTAATGAAGTGGTGCCATCATCTTCTAATATTATATTTGAGCCACGTATATGCACCAGATTTGATCTGAGGAGACCTGATTTATCTCGAATTTCTGGTTTGATGCCATTGCCTGCTATGAGCATAGTGCTTTGAGATGCTAGTGGTGTATACGTAAAGCTATTTGATCCCCTCAAAGAATAGATAAACTCATATGTAAGCTTAGGAGCACTATGTCTTTGAGTGCTATTGATAAGATCAAGCACCTCTTTTTTACTAAGTGCAACAGCAAAACCAGTAAAAGGCGACAAACTTACTGCCTGACGATCCACGCCCGCAAGCTTTAGCGTATGAATCTTTTCTAATGAACGATAGTCGCTTAAGTAGATGAGAACGTAGACAAGATTGGTGCGCAATTGATTTTCTTGCAAAAAGCTAATTGCATTAATATCAAGCTCTAGATAACCCTTTTGTCTTACATAAGCCTTGTATAGACCAACATCAAATGGACCTTCTGATACGTTATAGCTATCAATACGAATTGAGCTCTCAGCCTTGCCTGCTCCTCCAATGAGCATACCGGAGCCAAACTCTTTGTACTTGCCGGTACAATCGTCTGAATCACACTTCTTTGGCACTGCTGCAGGAATGGCTATAACCGGATCGGAAAGCTTTTGTATATCACCCCAAACTTTGGTGTATTTGTCTGCAACCTCGCTATACAAATAAGATCGCTCTGATTCAAACATGTACAAGATATTGCCGCACAGCAAGAGCAAGAAGCCAAGACCAAGCAGCGCAAAGATATGCCCTGTGAGTTTCTTACGCTCAGGCACTCTTAAGACATCATCGCCCGCACCAAAGCTACCAGAAAAGATCTCTTTCATCTTTTCCTCAAGTCCCTTGCGCTTCTCATCTTGCATCTGCAGTGCAGCCTCAACCTCAAATGCCACTGCCTTTGCATCCTCTGATGCCTGAGCTGCTTGCTTAGCAGTTGTGTTTGCACTGGCATCCTCAGTAGTTGCGTTTGCACTGGCATGCTCTACAGTTGCGTTTGTGCTGGCTTGCTCTGCAGCATTGCCTTGAGAGTGCGCAAGATCACTGCCTTTGGGTTTGGACTGATCGTCTGCAGCATCATGAGTTGAGGTTATGTTGGGTGATGCACTATCTTTGTGTGCCTCATTGCCGCTGTTAGCATTATCCATAGTGATGATCCTAAAGCTTCAAGAAAAGTAATTCACAACCAAGCTATAGCCCATCTTTTAATGCATAGGCATTATCTGATGGGCTTTGAAGCTTGTTAGAAATTAACCTTAACGTTAATGCGACGGGTAATGTACATGACGATACCGAGCATGGCTATGAGCAAGATGGTACCCACGAGTAATGCATAAGCCTCGATGTGCACAATGGCAAAGAGTACGGCGTACATAGCTAGCAGCATGATGCATACTGCTAAGGCCGAGCGCTTAGAGTTAAGTGCGGCTTTTAAGTACAGCGAGATCATTACCGACATCAAAAGTGAAGCGCAGATATAAGCAAAGGTAAAGGAAGTGTGCTCACTTAAAGCTAACAGCACCATGTAGAACATGATGAGAGCTACACCAATGACTACGTATTGAGCTAATGACACCATACGACTCATCACAATCTCGCAAGCTAAGACAGTTACAAAGCACATGGAGATAAAGAGCAATACGTACTTAGTCAATCTATCAATTAAGGTGTAGAAGGTGATGGAGTTAGAAAAGTCTAAGCAATAAGAGTCATCACTGCTAAAGAGATATAATTTTTCAGTATCTAACACCAAAGGTAAAGCAGTGGCGATGTTGTTTTGTAAGTAGGTTGCACTAAAGGTCTTTTCATCAGAGGTGCGTTCACTTGGTAAGAATGATCCAGTATATGAAGGATTAGACCACTCACCTTTAAATGCTGTGGTTGTTGACTGGCCTAAAGGTCTAAATAAGAGCTTTTGAGAGCCACGTAATACATACTCCACTCTATAACGTACCATGCCAGGATCTGTTGCCTTGCTCATGCGACCAACGGTAGCAACTGCAGTATTATCCTCATTTACGCGTTCTGCATCTGCATCAAAGGTGTTCTTGAGTGCAGGAACATTAGATGCAATTGATGAGGAGCTTTGCTTAGATCCTTTTACAAGATCATGCTCAACTTTGCTGACATTAGATCCAGCTAATATCTCTTCAATATCATCTTGCAATAAAGTAACGCCAAAACCATTCAGGCTATTATGCTTAATGCTCTCAACCATATAAGCCTTACCATTTAAAGTAATGGACTTAATATCATCAATGGCACGAGAGTATGACACAGGCACAAAGAACTCAACTGCATTCAAGGACACTTTGCGTGAGCTATTATCTGAAACTACATTACCAATGGCTCTAGCAAGATCAATATAGCCCTCTTGCACTACAGTAGTCTTGTATAAGGTAGCCTCATAATTGCCTCTATAGCGCTTTTCAAAATCGATATCGATTTGAGAATCGCTTTTGCTGGCAATAGCCATAATGATCTTGTCTTCTACCTTAATCTTTTTCTCGTCACTGTCATCTTCGACCTTAAATAAAGAGCTCACATCCATATGCAACAGAATGTTTGGATCACCAAAGTGCTGGCTATAACCCCATGGCTCCACAATGGAGTCGACCGCATATTCTTGGTTATCCATACGATCATCGAGCACATATGTAAAAAAGAGGGTTGGGATGAGCAGCAAAATGGAAATGATTGCAATCATCAAAATATGCATAGAAAGGTTTGATGACCACTCACCACTCTTAAGTGCCAACAATCCCTTGGAGTTAGCATTGCCTGCACTTACATCAGCTCCATGCGTTGCACCACGGCCCTGATTGCCCTGAGCATAACCATTATTCATAGCTGCGCCGTTAGCTTGATTGCCCTGAGCATAACCATTATTCATGGCAGCGCCATTGCCTTGATTGCCCTGTGCATAACCATTATTCATGGCTGCGCCGTTACCTTGATTGCCCTGAGCATAACCATTATTCATGGATGCACCATTGGCATAGTATTTACCATTGGACATAGCCATGTTGCCATGGTTTGGATATTGGCCCATGTTGCCTTGCTGACCTTGTTGGTGTGGCTGCTGATCCATAGTGCTATGCTGTCCTTGCTGCGGAGCAAATTGTTCCATTGCGCCTAGCTGCTGTAGTTGCTGTTGGTGTGGTTGCTGTTGCTGCGGCTGTTGTGGCTGCTGGCTCATCCCCCACTGCATCCCATGCTGAGTTGTATTGGAATACTGATTCGGCTGACCTTGCTGTGCATGCTGATCTTGAGCTACATATTGGCCTTGCTGTGCTTGCTGACCTTGCGCTACGTATTGGCCTTGCTGCACTGGTAGATTGCCCTGAGCATACATGCCGCCTTGATTGTCCTGTACCGAGGCGTGCGCTGTTTGGCCATGGGCTTCGGCTCCATGATCTTGGCCTTGGCCTTGATTTGTGCCTGAGAGGTTATTTGTATTCATAGTTTGCTCATTGGTATGAGTGGATTGATTGACTGGTGAGGCTTCTATGCTTTGCTCATTGAGCATGCTTGTATCACTAGATGCTAAGCTATTGTCACTTGAGTGTGATTGTAGCTGAGTTTCTGACGAGTGTGACTGTAGCTCAGTGCCTGATTGTGCCAGGCTTTGAGATGAATCTTCATATTGATCTTTTTGCATATACCCACCATGTACCTTTAACGTTAAGGCATGTCCGCACAGTATTTGTAGTACGAGCTACACTATACGTATATTCTAAAGTATTGGCCAACTCGTATTTTGCCTACTAACTAGACTTATCTAACGCCACAGTTAAGTAAGCATAATTAACAGTGCGAACTGTTAGTTGCACTAAGTTTTGATGCACTCGCAATTGCTACTTATATGCTACCTGAACTTGCTGTAAAAAAGCTAAGAGATGCAAACAAATGCTTCTTTACATATGCAGCTCACAATTGCTTATGCTTTGACAGGATGCTTATCTTTGCAATGACTAATATTACTATCAGTGATAGACTTATTTTGGTGCACCGTTAGGCAAAAAACTGCTCTAAACGTGTATGCAATCCTGTATGTAGGTCAAAAAGCAATGATTTTGCCCTATTAAGGGGAGTATGCCCTATACCGTAGCATTCAATTGTAGTTTTTGTGATTGTTGCTCACATTTGTGCAAGAAAGACTTATCTTACTAAAAAGTCCGCTAAAATATGCCTATTCTTAGTTTGGCTCATACGTGTACCAAACTTTGTATTAAGCTTAAGCACTTTAGTTTTATACTTAAGTTAAGCATATATCACTTAGTCTCAAAACTTGACTAGAGGCCATAGCATCACATGCCGCTAGCAACTAAAGAGGCTTAACGTCAAGCATGAGGGCAAGTTTAGCTTTTGGCTTTTTAACTTACCTAACCTCTTGCTTGGCACGTTACTTAAAAGAACTTTGTTCATCTTTTTGGAGAATTTACATCATGGGAAACCTAAATAAAGTATCAGCATTGGCGATGGGCGTGGCACTGAGTTTAAATGTGGCACATTCTCATGCTGCCGAAACTGCTGCCCATGACCCTAAGGTTCTCCGCGTAGGCTGTGATGCCGCCTTCGCTCCATTCACCTACACTGATGACAAGGGCAAGCTCATTGGTTTTGACGTTGACTTAATCAACGCCATTGCCAAAGAGATGGGCTACACCGTTGATATGAAGGGCTATCCTTTTGACGGTATTATCCCAACCTTAATGACCAACAACATCGACCTTATCATCTCTGGCTTTACCATCTCTCCAGAGCGTGCTGAGCGTGTTGACTTCTCTGACCCTTACTACCGCTGCGGTCTTACTTACTTAGTTATGAAGGATGATGCTAAGAAGTATGACTCTTTTGACAAGCTTGAGAAGGCTGAGATTTGCACACAGATCGGAACCACTGGTGCTTTATACTTACAAAAGACCATGGAAAAGCCTGATTTAAAGCAATTCAATACTCCACCTGAGACCTACTTAGAGCTGCAAAACGGCGGCTGTGATGTTGTGGTAAACGATCGTCCAGTTAACGACTTCTTCTTAGCTCAACATCCTAAGAACAAGGATTTCGTTGTATCCCGCGATATCGACTCAGCTCAGAGCGAGTACTATGGTATCGCTGTAGCTAAGGGCAACAAGGAGCTCCTCTCTGTAATTAACGAGGGCCTCAAGCGCTTAGTTGAGAACGGCGAGTTTGGCAAGATTTCCACCAAGTGGTTCGGATACGACATGACCGATGACTTAAAGAAGCACGCAAAGGAAATCTCTACTCTCAAGACTGCTAAGTAAGAATCACTATCTTTAGTTAAATTACCTCGCAAACTATTAACAGCCCTCGCCTAGTGCGGGGGTTTTTAGTTTTAGCCCCACTCTTTGCCATTCCCTTTAGTTTTAGCCCCACTCTTTGCCATTCCCTTCAGTTTTAGCCCCACTTTCTGCAACTTATCTGAGTTTTGCAAGCCTCTTTTGGTGCTAGCTTTATGCTTTATAAGCGCAATAACTCATCTTGCCAATAAATGCCATAAGCCCATCATCTAAGCGCCTGCTATAGGCTGTTGCTTTGCTGTGCTTGATACATGGCGCCGCTTTGGCTTTAGCTGCTGCTTCGCTACACTTGATACGTGGCGCTACCATGGCTTTAGCGGGGCTTGGTGTGGCTATTTTGGTTCTTTTTTACACCTGACAAAGGTCTAGCAATTATGCATGCTACAATTGCTGCACAAAATAGTTAGGTCATTTAGGTTGTGTGCTCAAATAGAGGCACTTTTTTAAAGTATTGCGAGTAAATTAGGCTATAGCTGCATAAGATGATGACAGCATAGTATGCTTGCGTAACTACCTAAGCTTGGTTTGTCAGGGCAATGCCCTTGCTAAGACGTTTGACATAGGCACGAAGATGAGCGATCAACGCGGAAACTACGGTTCAGGACAACAGCGTAATCAGAACGCTACTCCAAATGGTTCATACGCCAATTATCAGAACAACAATGCCCAAGGTAGCGGAGAGTACGGCTCACGTAACTACGGTTCTGCCAATAATCGCTATGCAGAGCAAGGTTATGTAAATCGCAACAACTACGCTGGCGCTGATAATCAGGGTGGCTATGGCCGTGGTTATAACAATAATCAAGGCGCTAATCGTGGCTATGGTTATCAAGGTGGTCCTAGCAATTACCAAAATCAAAACCATGGCTACACAGCCAACCAAGGTCAAGGCTTTTCTCCAAACCAAGGACAAGGTTTTAATCAAAATCAGGGCTTTGCACCTAATCAAGAGCAAACAATTCAGGTGCCATGGGATAAGTATGAGCTCAAAAAGCGCTCTGATCACGGCCCAGTGTGCAATGTAATGCTCACTATCGGCTCATGGATTACCTTTGCTCGTAACTTCGTTTTTAACATTATCTTCTTACTGCTGATGTTCTTTGTCTTTGGCGGCTATATGGCCGTGCAATCACTTAAAGAAAACGGCATCTCTTTTTCATCCACTACTGCAGATCAGATTAACGCCATTGCAGATAAAGCTGAGGTACTCTACTTTGACCTTAATGGTCCAATTAGTGAAATTCCATTTAGCTCATCACAGATTGATGTACTGCAGCGTGAGTTAGAAAGTGCTTTATACGGCAAGATGAGTCATGAATTAGTGGCTATCGAAAAGGCATTAGAGCTTAGTGCTAATGACTCTACCATTAAGAAAGTCATCATCTCAGTCGACGGCATGAACCCTGTGTCTCTGTCTGTGGCTGAGCGTATTGGCAGTGCTATGGAATTAGCCAAGGCAAAAGACAAACGCGCTGAGGGCTCTGAATTTAGCCGTGAGGTTGTGGTCGTTGGTACTACCATCTCTCAGTCTGCCTATGCCATTGCAGCCCATGCTGACAAGATTGTTATGGATAGCTTAGGTGAGGTGGACTTAAGAGGTATTTCCATGACCTCACTGTACTTTAAGGACATGCTCGAAAAGGCTCAGATTACTCCATATATTTTCCGTGCCGGCCATTTTAAGAGCGCAGTTGAGCCTTTCATGCTCAATGCCATGTCTCCTGATGTGCGTCGTGAGTATCAAGCCATTGCCTTTAAGTCATGGGATATTTATAAAAAATCCATCGGCGCTCGTTCTAAGATCGCAGTTAAATCTCGTGAGATCTTGCCTGAGGCCAATATCTATGCTCAGTGGATTCGTCGTTATGGCGGCGATCGCGCTCAGCTGCAGCTAGCTCAAGGCTTAGTTGATGAGATTATGCCACTCAACCTCTACTACGAGGAGCTTAGCGAGCAGGTCAATGCCGATTACGATCGACCATATCGCCCTGCGATCATTACTTACCAAGATTATCTAATGCGCCACCATGCGCTCACTTCAGATAAGAAAGCCGGCGCTCTTTCTCAAATCGAAGTACGTCCTGCAGCAATCATTGGTTCCATGAACTCCATCATGGCCAATAGCACTTCAGTAAGTCCGCTATCATCAGCTGCAGCTACACTTAGCAAGAGTACTGATGTTGCTAGTGCTGCTAGCGCTATTACAAGTGCAGCTAGTGCCGATGCTGTGGGTGCTGCTACTTCTGTTACCAATGCTGTGGCTACTGCAGTTGCTAGTGCCGATGCTGTAGGCTCTGGTTCTGTTGCGGACGCTGGCGGTGCTACTAAGCTGCAGGCCAATGGCTATAACTATACAGCTAACGGTACTGATAGATCTTACGATCGCGGTGCTGATAACAATCGTACCCCGCTGCAATTTAGCGATATTGAAGCAATTTCGGAGGCTAAGCGCCAGATTGAGCGTCGCCTCAAGGAAGGCAAGAAGGCAAGTTCAAACACTGTTGCTGTTATCTATGGTATTGGTGAAATCACCGATTATCCTGAAAGACCAAGCGACTTTGCCTATGACAATATCGCTCCTCAGATTGAAGAGGCAATGATGAATGACAATATTGCTGCTGTAGTGCTGTACTTAAACAGCCCTGGTGGTAGTGTCATTGCATCTGAAAAGATTCGTAGATCTCTTGAGGCCTTACAAAAGTACACTGTTAAGCCAATTATTGTGTCTATGAATGGTACAGCGGCATCAGGTGCTTACTGGATTGGCTCACAAGCTGAGAAGATCTTTGCCACACAGAGCACTATTACTGGCTCTATCGGTGTCTTTGGTCTGAGCTTTGGTGCTCATCGTCTACTTAACAAATATGGTGCTTACCAAGATGGTGTAGCGACAAATGAGCTTGCTCAAGCTCCAATTGCTAAGGAAATGCCATACTCTCAACAGATGATGTACAACTTAGCAGTTGAAAAGACCTACAAAGACTTTGTGGAGTTAGTTGCTAAGAACCGTGGTTTAAAAGCAAATACCTACGAGATCTTTGCCGAAGGCCAAATCTTCCTGGCTGAAGAAGCTCAGACTTTAGGTTTAGTTGATGAGGTGGGTAACTTATCTGACGCTATTGCCTATGCAGCTAAGCAAGCTGGCATTGATCCAAACCGTCTGCGCGTACGTCACATGTCTCCTGCAAGCCAAAATGAGCTTGGAGGTTTTGAGTCCCTACTCTTTGGCCTTTCTAATGCCTACTTACCACCTGAGTTCACCGAGGCCATGTTAAAGCTGCGTCAAAACAGCAAGATGCTCAAAAAGGACGGCTCTAACAACCTCATGGCCATCAGTCCTATCACTGATCCAAAACTCTAAGTTTTGCACTAAGCGCTGAAGCTCTCTGTCTTATTTACGAACAGAGAGCTTCACGGCCTACAGATTCTAATACACACTGGATAAAAGGCCTTAACGACAAAAGCGCTCAAGCAGGGTACGACAGGCGAGGGATATTCCAATGGTAAAACGTTCATATGATAGCGATGTAGTGCTCCTTGACCATGAGCTTGTCGAAGTCGTGCGCAAATTTCACTTTACTAAGTTTAGTGAGTACGCCTTTATATTTGGCAGAGACTACAGTAAGTTCAAAGTCAGTAGCCTCAAAGATCCAATCTCAATTAGAGAGCTCAATGAGCTTGCAATGCTTGAGACTATGGTGTCTTTGGGCCTTACAGTTTCTGATGTCACTATCGATCAAATATTATCTAAAAAGAGTGAAGTAGACCTAAACTCATTTATAAGAGCTCAGGACCTGTATAAGTTCGTCTCCGCTAATAACAAGGATAAGAAACTAAGTAGTTTTAATATTGATTTCTTACCTTTGCTGAGCGGTGCCATTGAACGTTTTGGCATCATTGAGAAAATTGTCGCTCATATCGGCCAAAAGAAGATCGTCGGTCTTAATAGAGATGTGCTTATTACCAAAGCTCTCTTTGATCTCTATAGCTGTCAGCATCAAGGTTACGAAACTCGTCACTTATTTGATAAGCCCAAGCTTAAAGTATTTTATCCAGCCTTCATGAAGGTTGAGCGTAACCAAGACTATTTGCTGTTCAATCAGTTCACTAGTGCTTTAGGCTTTGCTCAGCTTGGCAAGGTTGCCGATTGTCAGAGGCTCTTTAGAGATTTAGCCTACCCTATCGTTACTCAATTTACCCCCGAACATAAGGTAAGAGCAGTCTTTATCGTAGCTCACTCACGAAGACTATTTAAAGCTGATGAGAACACATACGATTTTATTTGTGATGCGGCTACAGGCATACCATTAACATATGCTGTATGTACAACTAAACCTCGTGGCAGAACTTTCATTGACACTTTCGTCAAGGAGAATTTGCCAAAAGTTTTAAAGCTCTACCCAGATATCAAGCAAGTCATTGTTGAAGGCCAGCTCATCTCTAATCCGCTGGTAGGCTACATCAAGTCTCTCGGCTTAAATCTCATCTGTCAGCTACACATCAACAGCCCGATGTATCGTGAGCATATTCATACCGAAATTGATGACATGATCCCGCTTATCAATAGTCATGGTATCGAGCTTGGCAAGGGATTGCATTGTGAAAAGATACGACCTCTACCACGAAGAAAGCACGTTCCAACCGAGGTTGTATACGATCTTGATCTGTCAGTACTATCTATACCAGATTTTGAAACTAAAGATAGAGACAGCCTTATTTCTCAGGCCATACAAGAAGTAAAGAGTACTCAAGAGCTCATTAATACATCTAAAAATTTCAAATCACACATAGAGGCACGAGACTTTCTTGAAAATGTGCTGCCAAAAGGTTTGAAATACTCGAAAATTAGCTATGAGATAGGCGAGCAACCAAAGTTCATACAATATGACAACAATGGTGATGTCAACTGGAAGATCAAAGCTACAGTCATTTGCAATGATCAACTTCTTAATAAACACGCGCTCTCGAGCACTATGTTCGTAGTGGCTCAGTCAGACTTAGATAAGCCACTTGCCATTGAAGAGCTCTATCCGCTGATTGTTAATTACAACCAGTTCCATTATAGATGGCGCGAGTTCTTGTATAACCTACTAGTGCTGCCAGATTACTTTTATAACTGTAAAGATGCATACAAGGGCTTTGCTTTCTTGTCTAATGTCCTCTTGATGACATTGATCTCATTGGGCCACTACATCGAGCACTACACTGACATTATGCTTAAAGCCCCTCCAATTGAAGATAGATTCACAAAATTTCCAAGGAAAGATTGTTTTACGGTTAGCCCATATGTAACTGAGCTTGCTGGTCTTAGAGGTTGCCTCAACAATATCAGTGTACAAAAGAAGACAGTCAACACTGGCAGTTTATTCCCACTGTTTGATAATAACCAAGGGATCACCAACGATGATTTGCAGCTAAAACCAGCCTTTAAATCAGCCACAGAAGTGTTATCAAAGCTTGGCCCTGAGTGGGCACGTTTTGCCAACGGCCATATCCTCAAGGACGAGACCATTATCAATAAGATTAATGCTACTAACCAAGTAATGCCAACTATGGCATTGCAAAAGAAAACACCATCTCAAGCAAATACGTCAGGAAAAAATTTCCGCATCGACCCACTGCACAGCGACTCAATTAGCGATGCAGTAGCTTTAGCCCTCGCTCTCAAAGACTAGATGGCCTAACATAAATCTCAAATGCTAGGCATTAAAGACTAGTCTTTGAACTATGGCCGCATATGTCTACAGACTAAAGATTTCTTGTAGAAGAAATGATCTGTCCTTGCAGCCATAGCCTAGCTAAATTAGTAGCCACGGCGCTCGTTGGCACCAAGCTAATATGGCCGCTACTAAGGTTTAATTAGTAGCCACGGCGCTCGTTGGTACCACGCTCACCAGTATATGGGTTGGTGTTGCCCTCAGTAGACCAATTGTTATCATAGCTATGATCA
>NZ_CABTML010000061.1:0-35006 GCF_902485895.1 uncultured Anaerobiospirillum sp.
TGACTCAGCTTTAAGGAAGCCATAGAGATAAGGAGATTATCTAGTTGGGCGTCATACTTATTAAGACCAAGCACATCCAGACTCTCTTGTATAGAAAGGGCTGAAGCATCGTACCCACCATTAACAACATTTCTGTAGTGAACTTAAAAATCGGTGTTGCCTTAATAGCTTTAGGAACATTGTTCCTTGAGTAAATTGAAACTCTTACGTGCTCGCTATTATCCTCATGCTCTTCCGCTCTAGTAAGCACATCATTCCGACCTGAACTTAAGTTGATGCTAGATGTTGTAGATTGAGCACTACTGTAGCCATCGGTGTTAGTAGCCTTAATGCGAGATGGCATAATTGTTATCAATCATCTTTGCAGCGTCTCATCTGACTTCAATTTTATTTCTGACTCGTTCTGTTAAGTAAGATGATTTTGGTTCAATGCTTTGTGTATAGAGTGGTTAAAAGTCGCTAAATTTGCATTAAGGTACAAAAGGGCACTTCAAGAACAGTAGATAAACTGATGCTTGGTAGGAGTGTTGGGAAAAGAGGGGATTGTAGTAGAACATGCAACACAAACTCCCATAACCATTTGTGGTCAAATGTTGGGAGTTTTGTTTGGTCTACTCATACAGGATCTAGCCAATCTATCTAGCGCCGGTTTTAGCTGCATTGCACTTGTAGCTAAAGGGTAGATAAATCGAAGCTTTAACCGCGATATGTTGAGAATGTTGTGATTCATTCTCGAGGTGTGCAACTAAGCTTAGACGCTTAGCTTTCATATCATTTGCCTGTTTCAGAGCATAGTGCTTTGTACAAGCTTAAACAAGTGGGCATAAAGCCTTTTGCTTAAATTATTCGTCGTTGTTGGTTTGCTCACTGTCTGGCTTTAATACGAAGCACAGGGAAGAAGCAACAACACACAGAACAAATAAAGCAGCAAAAGCAGTAATCATATTAAGGGGTTCTCCAGCTGCTTATGTTTCAAGCAGCATTGTACTTGTTAGTAGCACTTTGGTAAGGATACTTAAGTACGTCAGGTGTTAAAGCAAAGCAAAACTCTTCACAACTATCATCTAGCATTACCTGAGTTTAGGAGACTCTCGCCACAAGAGTTCAAATGCTAAAACGAGGTGCATCAAGTTAAGGCTTTTAAAAGCAAAAAGCATCCTATGCTGGCTCTTGCTGTAGAGCCTGCCTCATAACAAACCTTAAACAGGGTTTAAAAGAATGAATAGAGACGAGATAGGGCGACTTGATGGTCGTAAATAAGTTTTAAGTGTTTCGCCACATAAGTGGTTTCACGTTGTTAGACCATATTTTGGCTGAAAGTTTCCCAAAATCAGCAAAAAAAGTGGCAAAAACTTTAAAAAGTATGAACTTTGTCACTGGTATAGTTTTTTAACTATCAGGTGTGCTGGGGTAATATTGTATCTAGATTGCTTAAAACTGTTGTAACTAGAATCAAATACTTCTAAGTCAATATCAAATCTTTTGCTAATGATATGTGTATCTATGATTTGACTTATAAGAGAGTTACAAAGTAACAGTCGAACTTTGTAAATGTGTCAGTTTGGTGCAGTGCGTGAAACGTAACTCCTGTGCGTTTCTCCGATATGGCTGTGCTTTTAGTATATTTACTAGATATGACTTAAGCGTATCTAAAAATTGAGTTACACGTACAAATGGGCAATTCCATCGCAACTATGCAAAATACACATGCAACTTGTCAAAAATGAGCCAAAGACTAGATACTCTGTATATCTATGCATAGATACGATGTTAATAGTTTACATTTGCGCTTCATTTACATGTTTCACTCAGATCATGAATGCAACGGCATTAGAATGTTTTGATGTGATAGTAATACATAGGCAACTTAGTAGTTTTATAAGCAAAGCTACAACATAGTAGCTCCACAGATCTGCTAGGTCTGAAACCTACAGATAAGAGCCAGATAACAGTTTCTTTGCTGTTTACAAACTGATGGTATATGGGGCGATGCTAATGTTACTTAGTTTCAATGAAGCATACGAATAATGTGCAAAGGCTGCAGCAGAGTGCGAGTGGATCTAGTGGTAAGGATCGTAGCTATATGGGGTGTAGCAGGATCGTAAAGTTCATTTGATGCGGCTAAAGGATCATAAGATCACAGTTCAAGCATTCAATGGGTAAGGCCGCAATTTAGCGTTTATTTGTTGGTAGATGTAAGTTTTGACCGTCTCAAGTTACGAGCGGCAAGTTATGCCATCTCATGTACATAAGAATAAAAATGGCTTGTTTATAGGTTTTTGAGGGGATCATTGCGGTACAGTGGGCTTAAAGGTGGTGTGTTCTTGATGGCATGATCAAAAGATCACGTGTGCAGGAGCTGCGTCCTTAGTCATACCTTATGTTTTTATAAATAGCTTATTTATCGGGTTTGTTGCTTTGTATTTGCATTACTTGAGATCGTTATGTTTTGGTATCTAGCCTTATAAATTTTTGCGTTAAATAAGCCATTCTTAATGGCATGAGTGTTGCACAAGACTATCTATAGTTTTGGTTAAAAACAGGCCAGAAAGCTATAGCTGCTCAAGTTTTTTGTATGTAGCAGTGATGGCCTGATTGAGGTTTATCATGCAGACTCAGAATTTACACAATCAGAATGCTCAAGCAACTGCTGATTTAGCTAAGAAAGGTTCTAAAGAGAATCCTTACGATCGCCTTATGTCTCAGGGCGACGATTCCGTTGCCGCTAAGTTTTCTAATGTGCTTTCTACCCTCAAGAGTCGTATGTCTGGTGGTGTGCTCTCAAATACTGAGCAAAAGAACGTCAGCATGGTTAAGGATATTTCTGCATCGCAAAAAGACTCTATGGATGCTGCCTCTAAGGACTTCCAAAAGCGTCTAGATGACGAGGAAGAGGAGAAGAAGAGCCGCAATCGTAAGCTCGCTGATGACCGTGAGCGCATGATGAGTCTTAATGCTGAGGCTGCTGAAATTGCCTCCATGACTCGTATGGATATTGCCGCTGAGGCTCAGACTAAACAGTCTCAGAATAATGCTGACATGCTCGAAGAGAAGGCAGAACAAACCAAAACTATGCGCCCTTCTGACATTCTTGCATCAGCATTCTCCCGTAGTGGTTCAGCCTCTGCATCAACCTCTAGCTCATCTGTAAGCAACAGTGTTGCTGCTTCTGTAGGTGGCAGTTCAGTTGCTTCTACTTCTGTTGGTGGCGCTGTATCTGGTACTCAGGGCGCTGCAAGTACAACCACATCTACTGCTCAGGGTGAGTCAGCTGGTATGGGATCACAAAACAGTGGTTCTTCATTTGCAAGTTCTTCATCTGCAGTAGGTTATGGCTCCGATGAGATGACCGAGTCAGCTCAGGCTGCTCAGAAGATGATGGATATTGAGGGTGTAGAGACTGACGAAAAGATCAGTCAAACTCTTCAGGATCGCAGCCGTCGTCAAGAGTCTGAAATTCGTAATGCTCAGAACGTTGAGGCAGACAACAAGGCTCGTGAGATCAACAAGCTCAACAATCAAGAATTACGTCAGAACTTAGATGTTCTTGCACGTGAGACCAATGTGAGCAAGTTAAGCCTGCAAATGTCCAACCCACAGACCATGGCCCAAGAGCGTCGTGATGCTCAGGCTCTCAATGGTCTGCCAACCTCACGTGATAACACCAATTCATTAACTGCAAGTGCTCAATCAAGCAACAATCTCTTAAACTCCTTAAATGGTGTTGCTGATGACGCAGCTGCAGCTGGTATGACTTTAAGCGGCGCTTCAAGTGCTTCTGCTGCAGCTAAGGCAGATGCAAAGCCTACTGCTCAGCAAAATGTTTTAGCTCAGAATCGTGTTAACGCAGTTGGTGAAGAGTCAGACTCTCAAACTCTGATTAAGAATGCTAACAAGGCTCGCTTAAGCCATGGTGCTGAGGCTGAAGGTTCACGCGCTGCATTAGCTAACAAGGGTGTAAGATCCACTGCAGATGCTCAGCAATCACAAAACGCAGCTAATGCCGCTGGAACAGCTAAGAACTCTCAAACTGTTAATCAGCGTACTCAAGCTAACTTAACTGAGCTCGCTCGTCACTCATCTTCAGATGCCTCAAAGGTGTTAAACGGCGGTGATGAGGTATTAAAGAATGTTAAGGATGTAACTACCTCAAACGAGTCAGGCAAGACTAACAATGCTCAAGAGGCTCTGTTACGTTTAGCTACTGCACAACAAAATGACAAGAGTGCAGCTGCTAAGTTAATGGCTGAGGCTCAGGCCCGTAATAGCCTGCTCTCTGATGAGGCTCTTAAGAGTGATGCAACTCGTTCCGAGACTGTAAACCAGGCACTTAACTCCTTAAAGTCTGGCATCAAGGGCTTAAGCTCAACTGCTCAGAGCACCACTTATTCACAAAGCTCACTCTTTGCCTCTATGTTTGGTGATGGTGAAGGCGTTGCAGCTTTATCAGATAGCGATGGTGCATCTACTGAGTTTGGCTCAAGCGATAGTTCAGAGCAAGACGCTGCATTTGCAGGCATGGCATCAAGTCAACAAGCTCAAGCAACTGACGGTGCAAAAGAAGCTGTTCCTGCTCATATGACTCGCTTTGCCTTTACTGGATCAGAGGATACTGACGCATCTGAGATTCACGAGCGCGTCATGCAGATGGCTGCACGTAATATGAAGCAGCTTTCAATGGAATTAAGCCCTAATGAGATGGGCAAGATGAAGATTTCTATTGAGCTGAGCGATTCTAATGATGCCGTATCTGTTTCTTTAGCAGCTGCTAATCCACAAACCCGTGCAATCTTAGAAAAGGCTCTGCCAAAGCTTAAGGAAATCTTATCTCAGCAGAACATTAAGACTGATGCCTCAGTAAGTGACTTAGATGAGTCCGAGGTAGAGGTTGCAAATGTTGTAGCCAACAATCGTCCATCAGCTGCTGCAGTAACTAAGGCTGCATCTTCACAGCGTCATAGTGTCAATGTCGCAACTGACGATGTAAGTGTTGATGCTTTAATTGCTAATGCACGTTCTTTGTCTGATGACGACAAAGCAGCTATTCAAGGCATCGTAGATGACAATTCTTCTATGGATTTAAGCTCTGCAAACCGCGAATTATCAAGCTTTGCTAAGCGTGGTACAGTCGTTGCAAGAGGTTAAGAGCCGGCTTCAATTGCTGATAATTTGACAGCGCCGGCTGGGCGCGTATCGTCAAGGAACCATACGTCCTAACCCACAGAAGTAATAAACTGTGGGAAAACAGACACTCCTTACAATAAATTTGACTGTGAGGAGTTTTTGTTAGCCCAGCCGATAGTCAGTCTAGTGTCATCAATGTAAGCTTGGTAAGAATAACTTTACATAAGAGCAGCTTAAGACCAGACTGACTTTAGATCCTTCCTAAGTCCTTCTCAAAGTTAGTGCAACACTCAAAAATGTGTCAGCGCTTTTGACATCACGGACACGCAGCATCTTAAGTCAATAAGTCGCGTATTCATCAGGAATTATTAATCCTGGGTATACCGAATCAAGCGTAATGAGGCTACGAAAACCTATCTTTTGCATAGGTTTGCGCAGTTTACCCTTGGATTTAGCCTCCTCTTGTGTGCCATAATAGACTATTCAACGTAGCTTTTAGACAGTCATACGGAGAGAGGAACATGTCAGATACAGATGATGACTTAAGCACACGCGGCGGTAAATCAAGAAAGAAGCTGATGCTCATGATCGCTTTCGTCGTCTTATTTATCTTAGGCGTCGGCGGCTATGGTGCTTATGCTTACTTGCAGAATTTATGGCCTTTCCCAGCCCCTGAAGAAGAGAGTGCTGTGGATATTGCAGGCCAAGCTGGCACTAGCACTACTGCTGATTTTTCTGATCAGTACATCCGCTTCGAGACTGCATTCACATTCAACCTCCCAGGCAAGACCAAGCGTGGTCACATGGTTCAGGTTGACCCGGTTCTCGTTGTTCATGGCAGTGCAAATGCAGCTTTAGCTCAACAGCATTTACCTCTCATTAGCTCCACCATCTCAGAGATCTGCTCACAGCAGGACTTTGAAAGCCTTGCAAGCCCATCTGGCAGACAGCGTTTCAAGCGCCTGCTTTTAGACGGCATTAGAACCAAGCTTACAGGTGTAGTTAACCAGCCATTAGTAGAGCAAGTACTCTTTACAAACTTTGTAATGCAGTAACTTTGGGGAATTGATTAGGTATGACTGAGTTTTTAACGCAGGATGAGATCGACGCTCTTCTCCACGGAGCTGATGATGTAGAGCCGGATCAGTTTGACGAAGGTGGCCAAGGTGTCAAACCGTTCGACTTCGGTTCACAAGAGCGCATTGTTCGTGGTCGTATGCCAACCTTAGAGTTGGTAGATGAGCGTTTTGCTCGTCACATGCGTATCAGTCTCTTTAACATGATGCGTCACTCGGCTGAGGTAACTTGGATCGGCGTCAAAATGATGAAGTTTGGTGAGTATGTACAGACTCTGTACGTGCCTACCTCTCTTAACATGGTGCGCTTCCGTCCATTAAAAGGTACTGCCTTAGTTACTTTAGAAGCCCGTTTAGTGTTCATTCTTGTAGAGAACTTCTTTGGTGGCGAAGGTCGTTTCCGTGCCAAGATTGAAGGTCGTGAATTTACACCAACCGAGCGTCGTATCATTCAAAAGCTCCTTAAGATGGTGTTTGAGGACTATAAGGAAGCTTGGGCTCCAGTTATGGACGTGGAGTTTGAGTACCTTGACTCCGAAGTTAACCCTGCAATGGCTAACATCGTGTCACCATCCGAGATGCTCGTAGTTAACCAGTTCCACATCGACTTAGACGGTGGTGGTGGCGATATGCATATCGCCTTCCCATACTCTATGATCGAGCCAATTCGGGAACTGCTTGACGCTGGTGTGCAGTCAGATAAGGGCGATACTGACGTTCGTTGGAACAAGGCATTAAGAGAAGAAGTTATGGACGTGCAGGTCGATATGCGCGTTAAGATGCTCGATCTCGTATTAAGCCTTGGCCAGGTAATGGATTTAAAGGTAGGCGACGTGCTTAACGTTGATATGCCTGATAATCTGCTCGTCTATATCGAAGACTTACCTAGCTACCACGCAAAACTTGGTCGCACCAAGGAAAAACTGGCTATCAAGATTTCTGATATCCTCAAGCGTCCACCATCAATGAAGAGCGATCTTTCATTCCTCAAGGGTTCTGGTATCTCTATTGAGGATGATGATGACCTTGAAGAGTTTGATGACGACTAATGTTTTCTATCTAGCAGCCTAGTTATATAAGAGTAAATCATTAAGGCAGCTAGATAGTTTTACGGCACTATAAATGTGGCGTAACTTAAGCATTAGACAGATTAAATAACCGACGCTAGGTGCTGTTAAGAACAGCAAGCGTTTTTCAAGCAAAACTAACTTAACAGCACGCATTGGCGCTGCTCATAACGGAGAGATCCATAAGATGTCGGATTTGGATAATACAGATTGGGCCGACGGCTTACCATCAACCGATGGTATGGAGGACATGAACACCGCCGAGCTTGAAACTTTTGACGATCCTAGTAAGAGCAAAGCTCCGCTATCTCGTGAAGAGCGAAAGAAGTTAGACGCGATTTTAGATATTCCTGTAACCATTACTATGGAAGTAGGCCACGCCAAGATTTCCATTCGTAACCTGTTACAGTTAAACCAAGGCTCTGTTATTGAGCTTGAGCGTCTGGCAGGCGAACCTTTAGATGTTCTCGTGAACGGTACCTTAATTGCCCACGGTGAAGTTGTGGTAGTTAACGATAAGTTCGGTATCCGTCTCACCGATGTTATCAGCCAGGTTGAGCGTATCAAGAAACTCCAGTAATCGCTGGTTTGTTTCAGTGCAAAGCCCATTGCGCAGATCTACTGCCATTGGGCTTTTTGCTTGATAGGCCTCCAACTATTGCACTTTTGTGCCCTCTAGTACTTAAAGGCTGTTGTCCTTAGGTATATAGTGCTTGCAATGCTAAACATCTCTAAGCATTGTCTTACTTCAATTGCTTTTAATCTATTTGATCCTGAAAGGTGGTGCCCATGCGTACAGCACATTCGTATACATCTGCCGTCAGAGGCTTTTTAAATCAGGATCTGTATATCTTAAAACCCATTTCTTTCAAGCAAGTTACCAAGGCATCTTGTTTTTTCTTTGCACTTACTTGCTCATCTTTTGCCCTCTTTAGCTCATCGCAAGTCTTAGCACAAGGCACTAGTGCTGCAACTGAAGTTGCCGCTAATGATAATGCCGCAGCACAGCAAGCCGCACCACAGCAAGCCGCAGCACAGCAAACGGCAGCACAGCAAGCTGCACCACAAACTACGCAGCATGCAACAGCTGCTGCTAAGAGAGCAGAGGAAGCTGCAACAGCTGATGCACAAGCAGCATCAGAAAATGACAAAGCTCTAGCTGATAGCGCTGAGCAAAATACTGTTAAAGTAGCTGTTGACCAAACTAAGAATGATCAAAAGCCGCAGGTGGTTGACCTTGAGTTTAACGAAACTGCTGCCGCTGATGATGCCATCATGGCTGAACATGCCACGGCAGCTCTTGCAGATGAAGCTCAAGGTAACGAATTACAACCATCGGCACAGGATAAAGCATCTGCTGTTGAAAAGTTCAATGCTTTTGCTGCCGACCGTCCAAAAAGATCTGGCTCATTAGCTGAAGGTGGCTTAAATACCACCTCAGGTATTATTCAGTGGTTACTTTCTACCATCGCTGTTTTAGGCATTATCTTTATCCTAGCTTTCTTAATTAAGAAGTCACGCTTTGTACAAAGATCTGGTAGCTCCATTCGTCTTGAGACTCAGATGGCGCTTGGTCCAAAAGAGCGTATTGTGCAAGTACGCGTTGGTGACCGTCATCTGTTACTCGGTGTAACTCCAAGTAACATCAATCTAATTTTAGAGCTAGATAATGACTCACAAAAAGAGGCTAAAGCAGCCAAAGCTGCTGCATCTAAGGAAATATGCGAGTCATATGAGGATGATGACTCTGATTATTTAGATGAGGAGCTCTATACAAAGACTCTTAAGAGCAGCGAGACAAAATTAGCATCTAAGGATATCACCAAGGCCAAGATTAAAGCTCAGGCAGCTCGTAAAGTAGCAGCCCGTGCCACCTCCAATCTAACCATGATGCCTGATGATGATGTTTTACATGAAAGAGCCTCACGTCTAAAGCATGCAATGCGTCATATTGGTATGGACGAGCAGGGCAATGGAGAACTACCTAGTGTCGAAAAGACATCAGTAGTCTTTTCAGAAAAGGCCGCTGCATCCGATGCAAGCACCAATAGTGCAGTAGATAACGATACTATTAATGCTCAAAGCTCTACAGCCGATGGCAAGATTAATGGCAGCTCAGCACACAGTGACTCATGTATGACTGATGCAAAAGCCAACACTCACTCAGATGCTGAAAAGCTATCCGATGCAATTACTGCCGCTGTTGGCGATGCATCCGAGCAAGCTGACGTGAGCGAGCTTAAGCAAGCACAAGCTGAGCAAGCCGAAACCGCGCAAGCTGATGGCACGCAAGCCGATGCCGCTAAAGCTGGCGATGATGATGGTACGGAAACCGATGCTTTACAGGATGATAAGCACGATTGTGATGAGCAGCCTGCAGCAGACAGTGCATCTAATGAGGGCAATACTGTTACCTCTAGCGATTCAGTGTCGGCTCTCGTTAAAGATAAGATCGCAGCCAAAGATGAAACTGTTCCTGTAGCTGATGGTTCTACTGGCGTAACCTGGGTCGATCATGGGCACAATGTTGATGCAGAGGATGAGCAAAAGACAAATGATCATGCTCATAGCGATGCACACTCATCTATGGCTGATGCTGACTCTAGAACGTCTAAAGCCGATCCTAAAGGCGAAGAGTTTGCGAAGATTTTTGCTAAGGCTTATGCTGAGGGCAAAGAACGTTTCGATGAGCTGAGTGAAACTGAGGCCGGCCGTGATATCATGGCTGCCGATTCAGATGTATCTGATGATGCTTCTGACAAGAAAGATTCTAAAGAGAAATTAGATCTCTAAGATAGGATAGTCTTGTAGACTTTCCTAGTGCACGGCTAAGAGTATGCTTGGCCTTTACACTAAAACCCGAGAGTAGTTTGTATGGTTAACCAGAACACAAGTAGTCTCAAAGCTGATCCGTATGCTCAGCTGCAGGGACTAAAGCGTCTTTTTATGATTGGCCTAACGTGGAGTGTTATTTCAGGTCTGATCTTGTATTTTTGCTCTGTAACACAGGCAGCAGATCTGGATATGACAGCTTTTACTGTAAAGACTAATCCAGATGGTACACAGGACTACTCTTTATCCTTGCAAGTAGTGATGCTCATGACTTTATTGAGCTTCCTACCATCGATTATTATCATGACAACTTCGTTTGTGCGTATCATCATCGTGCTAGCGATTTTGCGTCAAGCCATGGGTCTGCAGACTTCCCCATCCAACCAGATTCTGGTGGGTTTAGCATTCTTCATGACTATCTACATCATGACCCCAGTTTTAAACTCCATCTACAATACCGCCATCGTGCCATATCTAAATGATCAGATGCAGGCTCGTGATGCGTTTGTAGTAGCCCAAAAGCCGCTGCATGCTTTCATGCGTGAGCAGACTCGTATGTCTGATCTTAATGCTTTTATGGAGTACGCTGATGTACAAGTACAGACTCCAGAGGAAGTACCTTTACATGTACTGATTCCAGCATTCATCGTTTCAGAGCTCAAGACAGCCTTCCAAATTGGCTTCATGCTCTTCTTGCCTTTCTTGATTATTGACTTAGTTGTAGCGTCCATTCTGATGGCTATGGGTATGATGATGCTCTCGCCAATGATTGTATCGTTGCCGTTCAAACTGATGCTCTTTGTGTTAGTGGACGGCTGGACTTTAATTATGGGATCGCTGCTCGCCTCTTACGGTATTGGTGTTCCCGCGTAAACAAAGCTGTTTAGAAGTTTAAAGGCAAATGCTTAATAAGATTCACGACTTTTGCGCTTTTCTCGGGTTTTACTTACAGCGCATGTCTTTATCTAACTTAAGCTCAGCTTCCTAAGTTACATTTGCATTGACTCAAAGTCTTATTATTCTTTGAGCAATGAAAGACAATTAATACGGGCTAACTATCCATAAGGTAGAGTTAAGCTTATTTTTAATAAGCCAGCCCTTAACAAGAGGTGCCAGCCATGGAACCAGAGGTATTTGTCGACGTTGTCCGTCAGGCGTTAGGATTGGTTGCAGTACTAGTGACTGCCTCCATTTTGCCTTCTCTAGTAGTTGGTTTGATGGTGTCAGTTTTCCAAGCTGCAACTTCCATTAACGAACAAACCTTATCATTCTTACCTCGTCTGTTAGTTACTGTGCTTGGTCTGATGTGGGGCGCACACTGGGCTTTAACTAAGCTTATGGAGTTCTTCTTTGGACTTGTACACTCCATCCCGATGGTAGTGGGTTAATAAATCTTAAAGCGCCATCCTTGGTCTATTAATAGCCTGGATAGCAGATGATTTGAGGCCAATACTTAAGCTTAAGTAACAAGGGCATTAGGTTTTAATTGCAGCGGTGCTGACATGGGAATAAACTTTCTTGAGCCATTTATGCTCAACTCGATTGATTCCATCGTATGGCCATTGTGCCGTATTGGTGGTTTCTTGATGGCATTTATGACCTTCTCAGCCTCTACTGTACCTCGTATGGTAAGAGCCCTGCTAGCTTTGGCTATGACTGTGTGCTTCTTGCCAAACATTCCGCCTATTGACACTGAGATCCAGTCTTTCTCTACTCTTGGCATCATTACCACCATCTCTCAGGTAATTATCGGTGCTGGTATTGGCTTTATCACGCAATATCTGGCTGCTACATTCGTGCTTGCAGGTCAGGCCATTGCGATGCAGACCGGTCTTGGTTTTGCCTCCTTAGTTGACCCTGTATCTGGTACAAATGCTCCAGTTGTAGGTCAGTTCTTTACCGTTTTAGCAACCTTAGTGTTCTTTGCAGTTGATGGTCATTTAGTGTTCATCAGATTGCTGTTATTAAGTTTTGAAACGCTGCCAATTGCCCCTGGTATCTTTACTCCACCAAGTTTAGAGGCCATTATCTTCTTTGGCGCAACCATGTTCCAATGCGCCCTTTCAACTTCGATTGCTGCTATTTGTGCGCTGTTAGTAGTTAACTTTACCTTCGGTGTTATGACCCGTGCTGCTCCTCAGTTAAACGTGTTCTCCTTAGGTTTTGCTATCTCCATGATCGTAGGTATTTCTGTACTCTTAGTAAGTTTGAACGCTTTCATGGCTAACTTCACTATCGCGATCAACTCCATCATGTCCTCAAGCTGTACTCTGATTGGTACTGGTTGTGAAGGTATTTTCTAGCACATAAGCGCATCAAAAGCGCTGCAAACAACACCCCATTAGTTATTGCGGCACTACATCATTTTCCTTGTTGTGCCGCCAATAACCACAGCAACGCACATGCTCGTCATGCCTATCAAGGCTATCGTATCTAAAAGAGCTGCTATCAACGCATTGCAAGCTCTCATTTGCCGTATCAGTGCCCTGCAGCTTAAGAGCGCTGTCCAATGCCATCATCTAATGCTTGCAAGCATCATCTAGCTCAGTATGGACACCTCTGTCTAAGAAGCATCAATACGTGCTCGACTGTTTTGCCATAAGCTACCTGCATCAACCTGAGCTAATAGGCTCTTTGAGCCTTAAGCTACATGCGTCAACCTGATTTAATAGGATCTTTGGGGCTTAAGCTACCTGTGTCAACATGAGCTAAAAGGAACTTTGGGCAATAGTGCTGCTTGCCTTGGAGAAGAAGAGTAGGCTGTGAAGCAATGAAAAAGGCAGGGGGATTTTGTAGATAGGTTTGATGATAGGTGGGGCTGTTAACCCCGCCTAATCGAAGAGCCGCATGATGCGGTAGGGCCTAAGAAGAATATTTAGGCCTGAAGAGCATCATGCAAGGGCATGATGCTAAAGCTAATCTTAGTCGATTGAGCTGTCGTCGCCGCCTGAGCCGCCGCCAAAATCGTTTGCGCCCATCTCATCATCAGCGCCAACAGAGCACAGACGGTGCAGACGACGAGGCTGGATAACCTGCAGGTACTTCTTGAAGATCTTGGCATTAGGATCAGTGATAACTTCCTCAGAGTGCAGCTGATCTACGAAAGTCTGCTCAGTCTCATCGGCAGGCTTACGGATGCCCTGATGTAGCTCCATCATGGCGACACCGCACTGCTCTAAGATAGCGCTTTCACGGATGGAGAACTCACCTGAACGGCGGATGCCACGGGCAAAGTGTTGGAAATCGTTAAACTGCTTATCAGATTCAAAGCTCATAATCGAGTCCTTAAAAGTAACCGTATTTTGTGTTCTACAGCTGGCATTGGCAACAGGTGAACTACCGCAGAGCTTAAGCTCACGTAACAAGGATCACCAATTTGAAACACTCTATCTGCATCGACAAAGCTCTAGAGCTTGGACTGTGTCCCGGCCGCAGCGTAGTCGGCTGTGAAAATAGCGCTCTATTCTAATACAAAGCGTAAAAATTTGAAAGAAATCTGACATTTGAGCGCTTTTAGTTGAGCTAAAGAAGCATCAAAGAGCCTAAGTGCAAGCAAAACTAGTCACAATAGACGCATCTTTCAATGGTTCTTGAATCCTTGTATGTGTCTATGATGCACGATTTTTCTTATGTAATCAGCGCTCATATCCTGATTTTCGTCAAAGATCACCTTTTAGAGCCAATAAAGATTGATAAACCACATGCTGCGTCGCGTGTATAACCCCTTTTGAATTAAGATCAGCGTAACTGTATTCTGTGCTGTATTGATGGCATTGGTCGTATGTGGCGCTTGATGTTTTTTTACAAACTTAAAGTGCGATGATGGTGGCCTTTTGTTAGATAGAGTTTGAGGGTTTTTGCGGCCTTTGCTACAATCGCTTGAGCAAGATAGGTAACTTAATTTTTCTAAGATACCTTAGGTTAGTTTTTGGCCTTTAAATAGGCGTTTAAAACGCTTGTACATGGTCTTTTAGTAAGCCTCTAGCATTATGTTAGAAGCTTATGCTGGTGGTTATAGACTTACGTAGATAAGTGTTAAATCAGGCTTGATGAGAGTCTATAAGAGACGAAATTTGGTCTTTTGAACTTAATAATTTGCACTTGCACTATTAAAGTCTGTAATATATCAGGATCATTAGCTTTTCAACAGCAGCTAACCTTAGCAATCAGTTGCGCTTAGATTGCTCTGCATGCACTTTCAGATGTGGTGAAATACACCATGTTTCCAAAGAAACTGCGTCTTTGAGCATGTATGGTCATTCTTTGCGAAGAGTGGTGGTACTGCTAAGCTGTTCTTCGACAGCTTTCGTGCTCAAGATTATTTAAAGAGAGTCTGAGTTTAACTGATTGCATGGTCGCTGCTGTTTATACTGGAGATGGCGATGGATTCTGTAGAGAAAATTCCACGCAACTTTATCACTGAAATCATTGATGCTGACCTTAAAGAAGGTCGTCATGATCATGTAGCTACCCGTTTTCCTCCAGAGCCAAACGGTTATCTGCACATCGGTCACTGCAAGAGCATTTGCTTAAACTTCGGTTTAGCACGTGATTACAACGGCACCTGTAACTTACGTTTTGATGACACAAATCCTGTTAAAGAGGATATGGAGTACATCAACTCAATTAAAGAAGACGTACAGTGGTTAGGCTTTAAGTGGAATGGTGAAGTACGCCATTCTTCTGACTACTTTGATCGTCTGTATGGTTATGCTGTTGAGCTCATTAACAAGGGCCTTGCTTATGTTGATGAACTCTCACCAGATGAGATTAGACAGTACCGTGGCACTTTAAAAGAGCCTGGTAAGCACAGCCCATATCGTGATCGCAGCCCTGAAGAAAACCTAAAGCTCTTTGAAAAGATGCGTGATGGTGGTTTTGAAGAGGGTAAGGCCTGCTTACGTGCCAAGATCGACATGGCATCACCATTCATGTGTATGCGTGATCCTGTGATCTATCGTATTCGTTATGCCGCTCATGCTATGACCGGTGACAAGTGGTGCATTTATCCAATGTACGACTTCACTCACTGTATCTCAGACGCCATCGAGGGCATCACTCACTCTATTTGTACTTTAGAGTTCCAAGACAACCGTCGTCTGTATGACTGGGTTTTAGAGAACATCACTATTGACTGCATGCCTCATCAGTATGAGATGAGCC
This sequence comes from uncultured Anaerobiospirillum sp., assembly GCF_902485895.1. NCBI lineage: Bacteria > Pseudomonadati > Pseudomonadota > Gammaproteobacteria > Aeromonadales > Succinivibrionaceae > Anaerobiospirillum > uncultured Anaerobiospirillum sp. The sequence continues at coordinate 15,263 of NZ_CABTML010000061.1, forward strand.
GTTTAAACTTAGAGTACTCCATTACCTCTAAGCGTAAGCTCAACCTCTTAGTTACTGAGGGCTTTGTTGATGGTTGGGATGATCCACGTTTAACCACTATTTCTGGTTTACGTCGTCGTGGCTTTACCCCTGCATCATTAAGAGAGTTCTGCCGTCGTATTGGTGTTACTAAGCAAGACAATATCGTTGAGATGTCTGCTTTAGAGTCATGCATTCGTGAAGACTTAAATGCCAATGCACCTCGTGCTATGGCTGTATTACACCCAATTAAGCTCATCATTGATAACTATGGTGAAGAGGGTGTAACTGCTACATCATTTACTGTTCCTAACCACCCAGACAAGCCAGAGCTTGGTTCTCGTGAAGTAAGCTTCTCTCGTGAGTTATTCATCGATGAGGCTGATTTCCGTGAAGAGGCCAATAAGCAGTACAAGCGCTTAAAGCTTGGTGGTACTGTACGTCTGCGTCATGGCTACATCATCAAAGCCACCTCCTGTGAAAAGGACGTTAATGGCAATGTAGTTTGTGTACACGCACAAGCAATTCCAAACTCAGTTGGTTGTGATGTTGAAGGCGTTAAGGCAAAGGGTGTTATTCACTTTGTTGATGCCAACAATTACTATGACGGCAAGGTAATGATGTACCAGCGTCTGTTCACTGTACCTAACCCAGGTGCAGAGGATGACATCACCTCAGTTGTAGATTCACACTCTGTAGAAGTAATTGAGCATGCTGCTTTAGAAGCTTCTTTAAAGAGTGCTAAAGTTGGAGATAGCTTCCAGTTTGAGCGTGAGGGCTATTTCTGCGTTGATTCTAAGCATTCTGCCGAGAATCAGCCTGTATTCAATTTAACCGTTGCCTTACGTGAGACCAAGAAGGTTCAGGCATAGTTAGTAGGAGATAATCATGTCAGATAATACTGATGCATTTGAGAAGAATACCGATCCTCTCGCTCCACCTCCTGGTTCAGATTACGAAGTTCCATTTATCTTCCACTCTGACTCACCATTAGAGCGCGCTTTTGATAAGGCTGAGCACTGGGTCAAGATGGGCGTTCGTCCAAACCACATTTTCTTAGACGATCGCAACATTTCAGTAATCAACTTCCACAAGATCATGCGTGATCCACTCTTAGCTCAGGCTGGTGTTGAGCGCTTTGTAGACTTCCGTTGCTCTCTGACCTTATCTGAGACTGACGTAGATGCTGTATTCTCATCAGTTTGCTACTACGAGCCAGATTGCGAGCCAGTCTTCATCAATCAGTACGATCCAGAGTTAAGCTCCATCAAGGAAGTACTGAACATGGTAGCTGAGAACCTCTTCAACTACTTAAAGAAGCCACTGCTCCGTCCAGGTTTAGGTGACTAATAAGATCTACTAAAGCTAGCAGCATTACTATTGCTGCCAAAGCTTAAGTATATTAAAAGGGCTGCTAAATACCTTTCAAGGCGTTTAGCAGCCCTTTTGTATTGGTACATGCCAATAAGATTTGAAAACGATCATCTGAACACTTGCTTTTGCAAAGTGGGGGCATTTGTAAAGATGCACTTCGCCCCAAAGGCCATTTACACTAGAGGTCTTTATGCAAAGAGCAAATTAGTTAAAGTGCCAGTTAGTCCAAGACGCACAAGAGTCTAATAATGAAAGAATGGAGCTGGACACTCCCCTTAGATGGGCCTTTTGATGCTATGCAGTGGGATATTTATGGGGGCTAGGCTTAGATAGCATTGTTTGAGAGGCGTAAATGTATGTAGCTAAAGCTCTTTCGTTAGATAAATTTTTGGTCGTTGATAGCGCATTAGTTAAGAATGCATTAAAATACGTGATTGCTATAGCTTACACTTCATCCTATTTACTAAGACAGGGCTCATTTTAGTGAGCTAAAGTATTAGGATGTTTTAGCTAGAAACTATACTTCTAGTAGACAATGTCTAGCTATCTCGGCACTAGCTGAGAATAAGTTAAATCCATCCCCGTTGACCTAGTTTAGGTTTTGGAGCAAAAGATTGTTCGGTACCAAGATTAAGACCATCGCCATGGCATTTACTGTTGGCGGCACTGCCACTTTACTGTCTGCTTGCGGAGCCATTGACGAAACTTGGGAGTATGTCTCAACCGATAACTCGCTGAGAACTCCTACAGGTTACTATGAGCATGCCCATGCTGTAGAGGCTGAGGATCCTATGAAGGTTCCTGCTGCCTTATCTACTCCATATACCGACAAGTCATTAGATATTGCCAATGTTGCTGCAACTTCAGAGAGCCGCTATATGGTTGGCGAGGTCATGGATGTTCGTCCACCTGTAGTATCCCGCGTAAACGAGTTAGGTGTTGATATCCGTAATCAGGATAATGCCGCCTTAGTTTGGTTCTTACCTTATGGCAACATGAATGTAAGAACAACTAACGACGCATGGCAGTACTTAGGTGCAGCTTTAGATTACTTAAAGATTCCAGTAGCTGAAGTACGTGCAGATCAGATGTTGCTTGCTACTGCTAGCAAGACCTACAACGATTATGGTCAGGTATACAACGAGAGCATTGATGATGACAATGCTAAGTTTAACCAGATCTACACCGTACGCGTGGTTTCATCAAACCAAGGTACAGTTGGTCTATTAATTACCTTAGTTAACTCTGTTTCTGATGCTAAAGGCAGCAGCGCCATTTTAAATTCACGTCAGAAGCGTAGCTTTACCACTGGTTTTGCTAACGAGCTTATCAGTGCCTTAGCTTTGCAGCAGCGTACTTTCCAGGCTATTCCTGATTACATTGAGCCAGTTTTAGGTCGTGATAACAACAATCAGGACGCTATCATTGTTAATGCCCCATACGAGGCAGTTTGGAATGTAATGCGTGGCGTACTCTCACAGTATGGCATGGAGATTAATGAGTATTCAGTATCTCGTTCTTCAATCACTTTCACTTTAGAAGAGGAAGATGCTGATTTCTATACCTCACAAGGTATTCGTCCATTTGGCCTTGAGTCCAACAAATACATCGTACGAATTGCAGTTGCAGGCAACCACTCTGTGCTGACCTTCTACGATGAGGATGATAAGCCTTTAAGCGGTGTTCAGGTGGCAACCTTATACAATGGCTTCTCTGCAGCCATCGTCAAAGAGTTTGCTGCATACAAGAGCGAAGGTGCTAATTATCTTGCCAAATTCGCTGACGAGGATTAAAATCAACAAGCCTGATAGATATCTGATCGGGCACGTTGTTTGAGCCTTGATGAGCTAACAAAACTTCTTGTTATTTCTCATGGCAATAGGTGGGAAACTACCTTGGTTATCAGTACATGGTGAAATTGATAACCCTACCCGCAGCATGTGGGAAAGTAAGGCCTCTGCAAATTTTGCAAATCTTTAATATGATAAGCGGCTTTTTGCAGTAGGAACAGAGAGGGAGCATTAGCTTCCTAAAGCCGCTAGACCATAGGTTTAGTGGATAACATACTACTTTTTTGGGATTACTCAAAATGGAAAAGAAACAGGAACTCTATCGCGGCAAGGCAAAGTCTGTATACGAGACTGAAGATCCAAATCACTACATCATGCTGTTCCGCGATGATACCTCCGCTTTTGATGGCAAGATTATTAAGCAGTTAGACCGCAAGGGCCGTACTAACAACCGCTTTAATTTCTTCATCATGAAGAAGCTTGAAGAGGCAGGTATTCCTGTACACGTTGAGGAGTTACTCTCCGACACCGAGTGCTTAGTTAAGAAGCTGCAGATGCTTCCAGTTGAGTGCGTTGTTCGTAACGTAGCTGCTGGTTCTGTTTGCAAGCGCCTTGGCATCGAAGAGGGTCGTGACCTCAACCCACCTACCTTCGAGTTCTTCTACAAGAACGACGAGCTGCACGATCCAATGGTAAATGAGTCTCACATCATTTCCTTTGGCTGGGGTACCCAGGAGCAGATCGATGAGATGAAGCGTTTATCCTTCAAGATCAACGAGACCTTAAAGGATCTCTTTGACAAGGCTGGCTTAATCTTAGTTGATTACAAGTTAGAGTTCGGTCTGTACGAAGGCAAGATCATCTTAGGTGATGAGTTCTCTCCAGACGGCTGCCGTTTATGGGATAAGGAAACCCGTAAGAAGCTTGACAAGGATCGTTTCCGTCAGGGCTTAGGTGACGTTATCGAAGGTTACGAGGAAGTTGCACGTCGTATCGGCTGCCCACTCTAATCTATAAAGCTGCTAGCAGTGCTTCAAAGCAATTGTTCATTATGAGCTAGTGCTCATAGCAATTAAGCAGTGCACTAAAAACCCACTAAAGAGAGTAATCACTTTAGTGGGTTTTTTGTTTGTTAACTGTTAGGCCATAAACAAGACAATTAATAGTAGCAGCGATCCTTTGCTTAACAGTAGCTGCGCTACTTTGTTTAACAGTAGCAGCGCTACTTTTGCTGATGTGCAGCCTTTAGTCGTTATCGTAGATAAATAACAGTTCGTCACATTGACAGTTAATGCTTTTAAGCAGTTGTTCAATCTCTTGTTTAAAGGGCTTACTACGCACGGCAAGAATAATAAGCGGGATATGTTTGTCTTTTAGATAGCTTCCAGCATAGTGGACTATATTTGTCTGATCATCTGGGCGTAAGTATAGGTAGCCATCTTCGAACTTATTGGAATTTACTATAGTCAAATTAAGCTTAGATAGTGGAATTTGTATGTTGGCCATCAGCTCTGAGCAGGTATAGCCAGTGCCGTATAGGATTATTTCATGGTCAAGATTATGGTGCTTGGTTACTGCATCATTTAATCTCTTTAAGGCCTCTGCATCAGTTTGTCTAGTGCGTTGAACAATCTCACGCTGTTTTATTTGTTCTTTATCAAAATCTTCTTTTGAGCATGGGGCGGCAGCACAAAAGTCTTTTGCAGCTTGTCCATCCGATACTAAGTCTACTTCTTTACGCATTACGTAAAATACGGTGGAGTATCTGTGTGGTTTTATTGTCTTTACAATAGTAAAACCTGCAGCGCGTGCCATAGTACGATATGCATTAAGACCTAAGTGCAGTTTTTGTTGCGGATGCATTACGTCAATATCGCCTGATGAGCAAATAGCAAAGCCATTGGTTTTAAGGCAAATATTAATTGATTTAAGCATCTGCAAAGGATCGCCGAGCATCTGAAAGACATCACGTGCGGCTATAACATCATAAAGATGCTCCTTACGCTCAGAGTATTCAAGCTCATGGTATGACCACACTGGATCAGCCTCAGGGAAAAATCCCTTATAGAGCTTTACTTTGCCTTGTTCAACTAAGCTATTGTCGATTTGAGGAGATGGCTCAATTAAGCTTAAATCTGTATAGCCATGCTTAGATAAAGTAGCTGGAGTATAGCCATCATAACCACCGATCTCGGCAAAACGCTGGTTTTTATGCGGAAGATACTGCATGATTATATCTAGATAATCATTATAGTTAGATACGCCTACACCTTGGCTTGGCTTTAAAAAGGCATAAGAGTTCTTGCTTAGAGTAATTCTAGTTTCATCACTAAGCCCCTCAAGATTAAAAGAGGCACCGCAATCTTCACATAAGGCAGATACGAAAGATACATTGCCTTGTAAATGCATTAAATTAGCAGGCAGTGCTGCAGGTTGCAGGATCTCACGATGTACGGATCCTTTTGTATAGTTATGTGAACCGCACAGAGGGCAGCTGTTGAGGTGCTCGTATTGAATAATCGATGGACATTCAGCAGATGAAAAAGCAGATCGCATTGTTATATGGCCAACTATCAGCCACTTAGCATATAAGTATTCAGCACTTAATACTCTTGTGTGGCTGTATAAATATTGATGTAATTGTGTTTACAACCGATGTGGGCTGTAAGCCTTGATAAACCACAACGCTGTGGTGACGCTTCCGTAGCGCCTAAGCGTATGAGGCATTACTTATACATATTGCTATGTTAAGTGCCTAAAATTTCCTTTAGGCATCATGGTCTGGCAGATAAATGATTTGGTCACAGCTGCAGTTAATCTCTTTTAAGAAGCTTTCAATCTCGGCTTTGAACAGTGGTGACATAATGCCTAAGATAAGCAGATGTATATGGCGGTTAGATAGTTCACGTTTTGCATAGTGGACTGCAATAGTCTCTCTGCTTGGCAACATGAATAGGAATCCATCCTGCTCTTGTGATGAGTTTACTAAGGTAAGCTTAGTTTTGCTCATATCTAAATTGAGCGTATCTAGAATACAAAACGAGTAGAAGCCTGTACCGTAAATAACAATCTCTTGACCTTGTTCAACATATGGTTTGACCACCGACTTAAGGTATGCTGCAGCCTTCTGTCCAAATTGGCCGTTGGTCTTGATAAGCTCGCGCTGTAGTTGTTGTTCTTTTTGAAAATCCTCAGCAGAGCGTTGAGGAATCTTGGCAAACTCTTGAGCCTTGTCTGCATCCTCAATTAGATCAACATCCTTGCGCAATACATAAACTACATAGCCATTTTCAGGGCGCTTATAAGTATCTATAAGGGTAAAGCCACATTGCTGTGCAATATAGGTATAAGCGTTAATGCCTAAGTGCACGCATTGCAACGAGTGCATAGTATGCAGTGGTACAGAGGTTAGTACGGCAATACCGCCAAGCTCCATAATGTCATTCATGCCCTTGATGAAGCCTAAAGGATCATCAATCATTTGCAGCACGTCTTTAGCAGCAACTACTTTGTAGCGACGAAGAACATTGTGCTCTATACATGATCCTTGCACCTCTTTATTAGCATGACGTGACTTATAGACAGGATCATCAGATGGGAAAAAGCCGTTAATAGAGACAATATTTTGTAAAGCTGTATCGTCATCATCTGTTTGTACAGAAGGATCAATTAAGGTTAGATCGTGATAACCATCTTTACTCAGCTCTCTTAAGAGATAGCCATCATAGCCGCCAATTTCAATTACAGCATCATCTTTTGATTTAAGGTGCTTACGAACCTCATTGATGAAAGTTACGTAATTTGCAGCGCCTACACCAGTACTAGGTTTCAAGAACTGATAGTTCTTATAGATAATGCCACGAGAATGATTGCTAAGGCCTTCAAGATTAAATGACAGACCGCAGTTTTCACATAAGGCAGGGGTAAACTTTACTATATCTTGTTGCGCAATGTCTTGAGCTTTCATTGGCAACATTTGTAGCATTTCTTTGTGTTCAGAGCCTATGGTGTAGTGCTTTGATCCGCATACAGGGCAACAGTCGAACTGTTCGTAGCTAATAATGTTAGACATATGTAAGCTCACAATAATCTTTAGTAAATAATTAACAATATAAATTAGTTTTCAGCTCATGTATATGAGGCTAGCCCATGGGCTATTGCAATGCTGCAAGATACTTATCAGCAAGCTGATATGCATGAGCTATTGAGTCATGCTCAATAACTATGTGGCCACGGTAAACATCCGCACCGTTTTTCATTGGACCGATTTCATCGCCTACATGCAAGTCGTTGATAAGCTCAATAATATGAGCTTTCTCGTCATTGTTAAAGCATGAGGCGATGCCATCATCATCTGTGTTTTTCTTTCCTGTAAGAGCGTCAGTTACGCCCATATAAGTAGACTCTTTGTCAAAGTCAAAAAAGGCGAGTACAGCACATCTTTGCTTGTTGATGACAGGTTTTTGGCCATCAATAATGCATTCTTGGAAAAAGCGCAGAGGATGATTGTTATTGTTACTGAGCAGTGTAGCGATACTATTACCACCTAATCTTGGTGAAATATCAATAATGAACGGCTTCTTGTCTTTAGTCACGATTACATCAGAGCTGATAAAGCAAGACTTTAGTTTAAGTTCATTACAGATGGTAGTTATAGATGGGACTATCAATGACAGCTCATCAGAAAAGTCGTCACTAAAGTATACAGACTCCTGTCTGTATGGTGGTTTTGAGATGTACTTTGAAAATATGCCCATGCAATGAGGCATGCCTTCATTATCAACCACGAAACTGCATGAGTATTCAGTGCCTTTAATTAACTCTTCGATTAGTACTAAGCCGCTGTCAAAACGAGCTGGCATTTGGTACTCAAGCAGATCTTTTCTACTAGAAATGATCTCAACGCCACTAGATCCTGAGCCAAAGGTTGGCTTGATAATAAATGGATAGGTAAAGCTTTCTTCAATATGCTCTAACTCTTGAGTAAGAGAGGTGTCATTGTCTAAGGCAAGCTGCAGATGATGGCAGTGATTAAGGCCATGTTCTTCACAAAAGAGATGAAACTTTTGCTTATCGGTAAGAGTGTCAATGGCGTAAAAAGATGGGCCAGCATATGCAAATTTGTCATTGATGCGCCCAAGGCATACTAATGAGCGACCAATTGGCAGGGCTAGGGTATAGTCAACTTTTTCTTTGGCAATGATTGCATCGAGCGTGTCATCGTCGGAAAAGTCTTGGGCATAGATCTTTAAGGCGTCATGATATTGCGCCAAAGTCTTATCCAGTGGAGCAGGCTTTTTATCTACACATACTAGCTGAAATCCAGACTCAAGCAGATATCTGATAAAAGGCTCATTCTCAAGAGCAGCTCCTAAGATGAGTACCTTCTTTTTAGCCGTGGTATGTGTTTGAGTAGAGGAAATCATAATAAGCTAAATTGGCAAGTGACAGCCTAATCGTGACAATAGTTAAAGCCAAGAGTTTTACAGATGCTCAATGCATCTAACCTCGCTGTGCCATTGGATAAACACCGAGGTTTAATCTTTTAATGCAGATGAACTTAGCTATTCATTACTATTCAGTAAAAGTACTAAGTCCTTAGTAGCTAGAGTCGTTGCTAGAGTCTATGTTGCTCGCAAATAATTGCATAGTCTTTAGCTGTTATCTAAAACTAGCTTGTTAGTGCATACGTCTTATGTTTGATCTTTGTGAGTCTTATACAAAGATAACTAATAATAGCACAAGGCTCGCCTTAAGTCCTTTTCTGTACAGCACATCCAACAAAGCTCATTACACGATAGACTGTTTTTGCAACAACAGTCATAGCGTAACGGATGCACCACAGCTTAGATGGTGTTGCGCTTAGCAAACTTATCTAAAAGGGCTGATAGCTATTGACTCAATGGGAAGCTAAGTCAAAGCCTCAAGGTATTGAGAAGTCATAGCAAAGGCTGAAGCTGTGTCTTCTTTTTGAACAAAGATATGGCCTCTAGCAACATCTTTTCCATTCGTCATGGGGCCAAGCAGATCGCCAATATGCAGGTTATTAACAAGGCTAATGATGTCAGCTTTGTCAGCTGGGCTAAAACAGCAGTCAATTGAGCCGTCTAGAGCCGATTTTTTGCCTGTGTTGAGAGAGGTTACGCCCTCATAAGTAAAAGTATTCTGGAAGTCAAAAAAGCGCATTACCGAGCACTTTTGTTCCTGCACTAATACATCCTTATCACCAAGGACGCAGTCAGTAAAAAATCTAAGAGGGTGATTGCCATTGAAACTTAGAAGTCTAAGTAGGCTGTTGCCTCCAATTCGTGGGGAAATATCTACAATATATGGCTGTGCGTTATGGTCGATAATGACATCTGCATTGATAAAGCATTGTCTTAAGTCTAGCCTCTTACAGATTTTGGCCATGCTTTCATACACAGTGTCAAAAGCATCAGTGTAATCATCGCTAAAGTAGCATGCCTCTTGTCTGTAAGGAGGTTTAGAGAGTCCTTTTTTAAACATGCCAATACAGTGTGGCTTGCTATAGCCATCCACAAAAACATTACAAGAGTACTCACTTCCTTGAATGATTTGCTCAACTAATAAAGGACTATTTACAAAGCGTTCAGGCACTTTGTAAGAAAGCAGCTCTTGACGGTTGTTGATGATACAAACACCACTTGAGCCTGAGCCGAATGCTGGCTTAATAATAAAGGGGTATTGCAGCTGCGCTTCTATCAGATGATAAAACTCAAGCAAACCATGCTCTGAGTTGTCTTCTACGATTAGGTATTGAGCATGGCTAAGCTCATTAAGCTCACAAAAGCGATGAAAGGATAGTTTGTTAGTTAAAGTATCTATAGCTTTGTATGAAGGGCCAATAAAGCCAAATTTGTCATTGATACGACCAAGACAAATTAAGGCACGACCAATGGGAAGAGCTAGGGTATGAGTAATCTGCTCTTTAGTAATGATCTCATCGATGAGATCGTCATTGGAAAAGTCCACCGCATATAGCGTAAAGGCAGAGCCATATGCATCAAATTGCCCTTTAAAGTCAGCAGGGCAGCGGTCAGCACAAACAACATTAAAGCCTTGTTCTAGCAGGTATTGTATATATGGAGCATTCTCAAGTGAGGCCCCGAGAATAAGAATTCTCTTTCCTGTTGCGGCTTTATTGATTAAATGTGGTGACATAGTCTTCATAAAACAAAACAACAACTTAACTAGACAAGTGATAAATGTGGCTAAGTTCCTTACTAGTGAACAAGCTTGCTCTTTGAAAAGTCATCAGTTTGCATAGCTGTAGCTTGAGTTGTTATATGGATCGTTGATCGATAGACGCAAGGGTACAGCGTAATCAGTAATCATTTTATAAACTGAATGAGCTTATGTGTGCTACAACAAGTGTCTTTGAAGACAGCAATATGTAACAGCAATGTAAAGCTTACTAACATCTGTTTGAAAAACAACCATAATAGCACAGCAGCGCTCTAAAAGACTGTGCACTGCAATATATAACTAAGATCTGCAATATGTTGGATCGACTTGAACTAAGGAGATGTTTATGGATTTACAAGAGGCTTTAGAGAGTTTGAGAAATGGTGAAGTTGCAAAAGCAGGTTCGCCATTACATCAGTGTATGCATAAGCTAGCTCAAGAGGCCATGAAGATCACAGCTAAGATAAATAATGGCTATCATGATGAGGCTACTGTGCGCTCGCTCTTTTCTGAGCTAATTGGTAAGAAAGTACCTGATAGCTTTACACTGTTTCCGCCTTTTTATTCTGAGTGTGGCAAGAACATTTTTGTAGGCGAAAACGTCTTTATCAATTGCGGCTGTCATTTCCAAGATCATGGCGGTGTCTATATTGGCGATGGCTGTTTAATCGGCTCTAACGTGGTGATGGCCACCATTAACCATGATCTTAATCCAGATTGTCGTGCAGATAATCATCCAGCTGCGATCCATATTGGCAAAAAGGTTTGGGTAGGTTCACATGTAACCATTTTGCCTGGTGTCACTATTGGTGATAATGCGATCATTGCTGCAGGTGCCGTAGTCACCAAGGATGTCGCAGCTAATACAGTCGTAGGCGGTGTGCCTGCTAAGTTTTTAAAATATGTGGACGATGCTCAACGCTAGCTGCTAACGCCGTTAACAACAAGTACTACCAGGTTTAGACTGTGGTATACGACTATAGTTGCCTTTATCCGCTTGACAGACTATACGTCATTGCCTTTCATTTTCTTTGAGTACTTTTGCGACAGATGCTTGTTGCTATCAACAAGTTTATTCATAACCATTGGCTTTTATACAGGGCTAAGACTGTCAGGCTTGTTGGGCTTGTGCTTGCTATAGTTTTGCAACCCTCTTAAAATAGAAAGGTTATCAGATCACAGCGTACTAGAGCCTAAAAGTAGCTAAGTAAGTCCATAAAGGGCAGACTTTTTCTATCAACGCTGAGACTCATTACTGGATGATACACACTTCCTGCTACTACAGATAAGGTAAGGTGCTACCTTACCTAGCTATAGTCGGCTTTTTCGATGCATGCTAGCAGATTTGATTTGTTTGTTGCTTAAGCAGGGCATCAACCCGATATTTAAGAGGATCTTCATATGTCAGCAGTAAAACGCAGAACTAAGATTGTAACTACCTTAGGTCCTGCAACCGATCGTCCTGGTGTTATTGAGGAGCTTATTCGCGCCGGTGCTAACGTAGTTCGTCTGAACTTCTCTCACGGCACTTTTGAGGATCACCAAAAGCGCGTTGAGATGATCCGTAAGGCCTCTGCTGACCTCGGTATGCCAGTAGCTATCATGGGTGACTTACAGGGTCCTAAGATCCGTATCGGTAAGTTTAAGAATGGCCCAATCCTCTTAAAGCCAAGCGATACCTTTGTTCTTGATGCTGCTTTAGATCTTGATGAGGGTACTCAGGAGAGCGTAGGTTTAACTTATCGCGATCTTCCTAATGACGTTAAACCTGGCGATCTGTTATTACTCGATGATGGTCGTATTCAGCTGGCTGTTACCAAGGTAGAAGAGACTCGCATTGTTACTACTGTAATTGTGGCTGGTCCTTTATCTAACAACAAGGGCATCAACAAGAAGGGCGGTGGTTTATCTGCTCCAGCTCTTACTGCTAAGGACAAGCAGGACATCAAGTATGCAGCTCAGTTAGAAGTTGATTACATTGCTGTATCTTTCCCACGTTGCGGTAAGGACTTAGAAGAAGCTCGTCGTCTGTTACGCGAGGCAGGCTCTAATGCAGCTATCGTTGCTAAGGTTGAGCGTGCTGAGGCTGTAGCTTCTGAAGAGGCTATGCGTGATGTAGTAATGGCATCTGATGCAGTTATGGTTGCTCGTGGTGATCTTGGTGTTGAAATCGGCGATGCTAACCTGATGTCTGTACAAAAGCGCCTCATCAACTTTGCTCGTGGTTTAGACCGTGCTGTTATCACTGCAACTCAGATGATGGAAAGCATGATTAAGAGCCCAATGCCTACTCGTGCTGAGGTTATGGACGTATCTAACGCTGTGTTAGATGGTACCGATGCTGTAATGCTCTCAGCTGAGACTGCAGCTGGTGATTATCCAATTGAGACCGTACGTGCCATGTCTGAGGTATGTAAAGGTGCTGAGTCTCAGGTTAAGAAGTCTGGCTACCGAGCTGACAGAATGTTCTCTAACGCAGAAGAGACCATCGCTGTATCTTCCATGTTTGCTGCTAACCACTTAGAGGGCATTCATGGCCTGATTGCCTTTACCGATAGTGGTCACTTACCTCTGTTAATGTCACGTTACCGTTCTGGTCTGCCAATTTATGCATTCTCCCGTAACGAGCCATCTGTACGCAGAATGTGTATGTACCGTGGTGTAACCCCATACTTCTTTGACAACCTTGCCTACAATGATCGTGACGAGTTACTTAAGGAAGTTGTGAAGTTCCTGATCAACAAGGGTCAGGTTAAGTCAGGTGATAAGATGGTAATTGCCTTTGGTGTATCCATGGGCTCATCAGGTCACACTGACTCCATGCGTGTTATCACCGTAGAATAAGCTAAAAAGCCAAAGAAGGGCTTAAGGCGAGTACTACGCTAAACACAAAACACCCTGCAGCTATTATGGTTGTGGGGTGTTTTCGTATGTGCCAATAGAAAACCACTAAGCGAATTTAGCCTTAGCATAGATCATGAAACTAGCAAGAACGCTAGGCTTACATCAATAGGAAAGAAGTTCGGGCGATTGCCTTGTGAAACTCTTAGCTAAGAGAGAGAGGGATGGCCATTTTTCACAATCAGTAAAGAGAAAAGGCGATTGCTTTAGGCAAAAAGATGAAGTGTTGCTGTTCTATTATGGGCCGATTTGATGGCCAATATGGGGTAGCAAATTTTTTTTTGCATGGCCCAGAAACAACAAAACCCGCTAAAGCGGGCTTGGTAATGGTGGATGCTATAGGACTCGAACCTATGACCCTCTGCTTGTAAGGCAGATGCTCTAACCAGACTGAGCTAAGCATCCTCAGTGAGTGCGCTCATTATATGCACGAGAGCGTACTATGGCAAGCTTTTGGTTAAAGATTTTTTAAATTTTGTGTCATATAGACTAGGTAGATTTGCATAAACCCTATAAACAAGGCGATCTTGCTCGTGCGCACGCTTGGTTTACTAATGGCGTCAATACAATCACTAGGTGCATTGTGATGGCATTAGTGTCTTATTAGCACCTCAAGTCATTGGTACTAAGTTTTCTTTGCATGGAGTGATGATCAGTTGCAAGAGGCGGTGCCTTGTTTTGTGGCTATAGGCTCTTTAAGAACGCGGCGATCTCATCATCAGCACAATTTGGATAGAAGAGCTCAGCAAACTTTGGATCGTCGATGGTGGTTTTGACGAAATCACGATCAAGATCTTTGAGAATATCAATGAGCGGGCGATGAGTAATGGCTTTTACCTCGGTAAGGATGCGAGCATTTCTTTGCTCAGGTTCGCGACGCTCTACAGGGTAGCCACCACCAAATGGAGATACAAAAAGCTTTTCAAAGGTATAGCGTAAGTTAAGCTCACCACCCCAACCGAAGTTTTGTGCATAAGGCAGGGCAATAGCATTACCGCCGTTAACTTGGGTGAACAGATAGGCATCAACTGGATTGGTCACATGACCGCATTGCACGCCAGGGAATGCATTGCAAGCAAGGCAGGCACCTTCACCTGTACCACAGCCAGTTACTACAAAGTCTACAACCTTGCAGTTTAAAACTAAGGCACTTAAAAGACCGTTCATAACGTAGGTTAGGCAACGCTTGTCCTCGCTTGAGTACATGCCAAAATTGATAACCTCATGACCATTAGCCTTGGCAACGTTTGATAGCTCTTCGTATACCAGAGCATTCTTAGCTGCCTGAGAGTTTTCCATGATAAGACCGATCTTCATAAGTACTCCTTGATGCATACAGCACGTTGATTTGCCTGTTAGAAAAGTGTTCTGTGACTTTTGCTTCTTCATTGTAGCAAATGACAAAAGAGCAACTTCGACTCATAGCATGACCTTTAGTTTCTCAACAATGTAATTGCCAAGAAAAGATGCATGTTCATGGTGTCTAGCCTTAGCTTACGAGCTTTACAAAATCAGCAAGGAAATAAGTTTAGTTGTTTTGACGGCCTGCCTTGTGCTTAAATATATGGCGTTTTGCTTTAGATATAGTCAAAGAATGGTCTAATCTTACTTGTATAGTGATGGTTCTTGCTTGTCTAATGCAAGGTTAAGTTAGTAATACAACAGGATTGTAAGTATGGCGTTGTCATTGGTACTCGATAATCCGTACCGAGTTTTAGGACTAGGCGTACAGGCTCAGGCCAAAGCCCTGTCTGCAAACTACAAGCGGATGATGGAAGAGTCTTTAAAAGGCAATGAGGTGGTGCTGGAGCAAGATATCACTTCTTACTTGAAGGCGCCGCTAAGAACACCACGCCGTCTTGAGCAAGCTAAGAGTAAGCTCATGTCTGCTCGTGGTCGTATGTACCATGCCATGTTCTGGTTTGTAGTTACTGACAAAGCCGATAAGGCTGCTCTGTACTATTTATCACGCAAAGAACGTGAAAAGGCGGTCAAGATTCTGCAAAGCCGTCAGAACTTCTCTTCATACATCAATTTAGCTGTTCTTGCTTTGATGGAAGATCGTTTTGATGATGCAGCAACTTTATACAGTCGTTGCCTGCAAGATGAGGAAATGACACAGGCCTTTGTGCAAGTAGTCATTGGTGACAAGTTTAAGGTTAAAGGCGCTTTCTTACTTGCTAAAGTGCTTGACGTCCTTAACCAAGAAAAAGAGAAGCTCGAAAACGAGGACAATCTTGACTCAAGAGCTTTTGTAGGCGCTGGTCACGGTGTTTTAAACAAGGAGGCTCAGCAGAGCCGTACTAAGTTACAAAACACTGACACAGGACTAACCCGTAGTACCATCATCAATAACCTGAGCTTAAAGAAGCAAGCAGGTAGCTTTGATCGCCACTTAAATGAGGCGCTCAATGATCTTATCGACCGCATTGCTGCAATTAACCGTGAGTATGGTATGGATGATGATTTTACTGAGGTAGAGCTTAATCCAAATCCTGCAGCTAACTACATCATTGATGAGATCTCACGCTTTTTAGCCGTAAACAACTCTTTAATGGAGGCTTTCCGTCAGCGTTGTTATGAGGCTCGTGAGCGTGCTTTATATTTAGACTATGTCTATAACCTTGCTTCCATCACTCACTATGCATTCCATTTATATGCAACTGAGTTTGGTCGCATGTACTCAAGTGAGTTAGTACAAAAGCTCAGAAGCATTATTGCTAAGATTGAGCGTCTGTATTTTAGAATGAAGAGTGATGATATTGACTACTTCATTAACTCACTGCGTCGTATTGAAGATGCACTGCCTTACTACTATCAGATTGCGCAAAACTTTGAGAAGTACTATCTTCTGTCTGATGATAAGCAGCTTATAGATAACTTCTATGCCTTTAATCGCTCAGTGTACAAGGTCATAGATGCCTTTAATCGTACCTTAGGCTTAAAGGGCGCGTATGTTGACTGCTCCTTGCATTTACAGGATATGGCAGTTCGTTACAACGTTAGCTTTATGCTCGTATTAGTAAACATAGCTCTACGTCATCCATACCGTATCAAGGTTAAGCCAGCAGTTGAGCAAGAGTTTAAGATTGACGAGAGCAAGTTTGGCTCATTTGGCCAGAGCTTTGGTAAGGTTGAAGATACGGCTCCTGCTCCTGAACAGACCAATCAGAATCCTCCTCAAGTACAGATGCAAGCTGATGGTGTACAAAAGAGTACCAAGGTAAAGCTTTCACGTGAAGAGAAGAAGCGCCAAGCTGAAGAGCGCCGCAAGATTATTGCAGTGCAAAAGCGTCGTAGCTCTTTCTTCAAGCGTAAGCTGGCACGTCAGCGCAATCGCTTTAAGGAAATCCTAAATAGCTTTAAGTACTACAATACATCTCCAAGCACTCAGACCTTAGTTGAAATTACATTGCGTCAGGTAGACCGTCTACCTCCACCAGTAAGTTTCAAGACCTTAGTAGCTGGCGTGGCCTTAATCATTCTGGCTACAGCAGCTGTTTATATTAATGCGCTGATGCATTAGTACTAAAGCAACTAATATTCATTGATCACGGGCGTCACTCTTATTAAAGGCTGACGCTATGCAATACTAGACACGGGCGTCACTCTTATTAAAGGCTGACGCTATGCAATACTAGACACGGGCGTCATTCCTTCATCAAGGCTGACGCCCTTGCTGTCTTTACTGCTCATCAATAAAGCAAGCGATCTTAGAATCTAGATTAATCAAAGCGGCTCTAGATGAGCAGCATCGTAGCGCTTAGTTTGGTCTGCTTGATGCCAAATGATATGATCTAAGAGTGCATTAATAGTATTGGTCTAATGAATAGGCCTAGTGCTTGGCAACTGTTATAACTCTAGAGGCTATACAAGCTGAAATGGGGGTAGAGAATGTCTTATAACAACAAACCATCAGGATCTTTTGTTGACACCAATGCTACCCCACAGATTGTTGAGCGCACTAGTCAGATCGATAACGCCAATGTAGGCCAAGCGCCGCATCAGCAAGCAATACCATCTGCAATGCCTAATGCCGCTCCAATATCTACTGGCCCGCTTGGCCCATCCTTAATCATGGCTCCAGGCGTACAGGATGATTTTTCTTATGCACAAGGTGCAATGTCTCCAAACGCCAGTGCCGCTGCAAATCTAAATGCCAATGCCAATGCAGCCATGCAGCAAGCGCAGTATCAGCAAGCCAAAGGTAATCAGTACGGTCAGCAAGGTCAGTTTGCTCAAAGATCACCAGGTCAATTCACTCAGCCTCAGCAAAATCAGTATGGCCAAGGTCAAGGTCAAATGCAGCCAGGACAATTTGGTCAAGGACAGGGCGGTCAATTTGGTCAAGGTCAGATGCAGCCAGGACAATTTGGTCAAGGGCAGGGTGGTCAGTTTGGTCAAGGCCAGATGCAGCTAGGACAATTTGGTCAAGGACAGGGCGGTCAGTTTGGTCAAGGCCAGATGCAGCCAGGACAATTTGGTCAAGGACATGGCGGTCAGTTTGGTCAAGGACTGGCAAATGGCGCTGGTGGTGCTAATGGTTGGTCGGGCGCTGATAACAAAGGTTCAAACACTGATGAGCCAAGCGGTACACCGCAAGAGAAGCTTAAGTTAGCTCCAGAGTCTTATGAAGCTAGAGCCAATATTCCTATGACACCTGTGGCTGCTTATGCTGGCGGCTTTGAACAGGCCTCTAAGAATACAGGTGCAGCGGATATGGGCAGTGCTGTGGCTGGTGGCTCTAATGCAAGCTCTAGTGCAGGATCTGCTAGAGCAGCTAATGTAGCTTCGGATGAGGCCATGAGTCAGTCTTATACTCAGACAATGGCATATGCTGCAGCAACTGCTAAAGCTGATGCGAATGCTGCAGGTTATTCTGATGAGTTACGTACCATTGCCATGCAGTCAAATGGCCAAAACACTAAGAGTGTCCCGCTTGAAAGAGAGAGCTCCAAGATAGTGTTTAATGGTAATACGCAGCAGATGGCAAATGTTAATGATCCTGCAGCCAAGGCTATGGCGTTTTCAAGAACCTATGAAGGTGCACGTCTTGCTGTGGAGCAAACCACTACGCCTTATGATGATCTCGTTCCTAAGCTCTATCGAATCCCATCCGTTCGTCCTGGTATGAGTCCTCAACAGGCTGCACTGATTGAAAGGCTGCAAGCACAGCGTGCACGCTTTGAGCATTTGGAGATGGAGCTTAAGATTCGCTTCCAGATGTTGCTTGCTGATCCTGATACTCCTGATTACCCAGATGATGAGTATGATGACTTTGGCACTTCAGGAGCTACTAGCAAGGATACTAGTGAAAGTGCAGTGCCGGCACAAGATAGTGGCTTTGTGCAGGATTTAAGACAGACAGTTACCCAAGATGAGGATGCTACAACTCATAGCTCATCCCGTCCACGCTCTCCAATTGAGATGCTGCTGCGCAAGATTGAACAGCACACTGGTATCAATATCGATGATATTGAAGTTAGACCCGGTGATGCTGAGCTTATGCGTCGTCGTGAAACCATTGAGGTAGCAGCTGAGGTAAGAAAGCGCAAAGAAGACTACTATCGTCGTTTCGTTAAGGATATGAAGCGCTCTGGTAATGTCGATTCTAAGTATAACTTTGCGACTTTAAATCGTGATAAGTTCAACAATGATGCCTTTACCTTATCACTGCGCTTTATTAGCAATATTTATCCTCAGGTTACCCCACAAATGCTCTTAGTCTTTGGTGATATGGGTACAGGTAAAACCTGTCTTTGTCATGCTATTGGTAACAAGTTTATGCAGCTGCGTACCCATAGCAAGACAGAAATTGGCCGCCATCCTGATGTGCCTCTGAGCATGCTCACCACCTTTGATGACATCAAGAAAACTTGGTTTTATTCAAATAATGAAAGTTTTGAAGACAAAAATGAGCGAAATCGCCGCTTCAATGCTTTTTGCAATACGGACTTATTGATTCTAGATGGTCTGTGCTCTGACAACAGTGCCTTAGATCCTTTTGCTCAGAAGATCTTTAACGAGTTATTACGTCGTCGTAGCTCACAAGGATTGCCAATGGTAATTACCACTGCAGTTAATTTGCAGTCCATTCACAAGGCCATTGGTGATTTATGCTATGAGGGCATTAAGAGCTTCTCAGTAACCGCTACGTGCTTATTTGGTCGCAGCCGCCGTCCATATATCCGCTTTAATGGCTCATATCTGCCATAGGTTGGTATCAGCGCAGCCTCTTTCCATAATATCTGCAATGAACGTAGGATGGCGGTGATGGCTTATTACTTTAGACTGTGTGCTTCTTGATGGCGTATTGCTGTTGCCTGTTTGCTGCTTCTGACATTGGGGAGTTGCCTAAGTAATTAAGAAACAGCCTATTAATCGCATTCAATATGAAAATAGGATGCTCGAATAGTATGTATTTTAAGTATGTAATGGTAACGTTCTGCGCTCAA
>NZ_CABTML010000062.1:0-6973 GCF_902485895.1 uncultured Anaerobiospirillum sp.
GCTCTTCCGATCTCAATGACCTCATGTTCCTCGCTTTCATACTGTTCAAAGAACTTTTCAAACATAGATATATCCTTATTGAGCGCCGCTGATGAGAGCACCGTTAGTTGTAAGTTGGTGAATGGTGCTAAGCATATATGCTTTCAAGGGCCAAAGCTAAAAGCTTTGCTGAACTTGATAGTATTAGAACAGGCCATATTAGCAAGTAACACTTCAAGAGCTGCTTCTTTTGCTAGCACGAGAGCGCTATTATGAACACGCCGACACAGCCTAGCTTATCGAGCAGCACATCATAGCAGCTCCTTAGGCCTTTATCAGCAGGAAAATGCAGATACTCGCGCTCTAGTGTAGATGAGCCAACCTAGGTAACTTCTATCACTCTTCTATCACTCAAGGGAGCTGCTATAGAACTCTAGAGGCGCTGAATGTCAGAATGAGGCTAGTTGGCATATGGGCTGTAGTAGGCTTAGAGCAAATGGCTGGTCAGCTGTAGCTGCGCTAGAGTCGTAGAATTATCTCTAGCTGCAGCTACGCTTATCAAGGAGCGTGCGTAGGATGCATGATGCTACAGCCTACGCACGTTGATATAGAAAGGAACAGGATAGGCTTAGACAGGATACTGCAGGGTATGACTATTAGTCGCCCATGCAAAGCAAGGATGATTAGCCCTGAATATAGGCATCCTCAATACCCTTTTCGAGGGAGCCATTAATGGTGATAACGTGGCCTAAAAACATATCGTCATCATTATAGTAGGCAGTAAACTCACCATCAGCATTAACGCTTAGCTCAGTAATGTAGATGCGGGAGGCAAATTCTTCCTCGGTAATCTCATCAGCTGATTCATCTGGGGATGAGACTTCGTCATCGTCATCTTCATCTTCTTCACGCCAGTCATTGGCAAGGTCGGTCAGCTCCTTAGCGGCAAACTCGCGCAATTGATCCTCAAAATACTCATCCTTGTTAATCAAGTCCTTAGCTGCGTTGAGAGCAAGTGTCCAAGTCCCCTGATCTTGAGCATCAACCTCTAAATAAAGAGTGATGATGTTGTCGAAAAAGTCAATCTCACCTTCAAACATCTCTAAGTCTTTGTTGAGTACGAAAGTGCCAAGATCCTCATCTTCAAGTTCCACTTCCTTACGGTACTCCTCAAGTAAAGGCATAAGCTCTGGACAATTTTCGTCCATATTGAGAACTGCTACAACACATAAAGGTGGGGTAGGGAGGTTTGTACAATTCTCAGCTTTCATCTTACGCACTTTAATCTTGTACACAAGCTCTGGACAAAAGCGCCCAAAGCCCATAGTGCCATTATGCTCGTCCTCAGTGATAGGCCACACGAGAGTAACAGGAATATCTACAATCTCACCTGAGTCGCAATACTTAAGGCCAATAGTCGAGGCGCTCATTTCCCAGTACTTAAGCTTAGGATTAGTAGACGCACCCGTGCACTTATTGATAAGAGCAAAAACCTCGTGCTCCTCAGTCTCATATTTTTCGTAAAAATCTTCAAACATAGACCTCTCCTTATGTGGGTCGGAAGCTAACCATATTGACTCGTACAGACAACTATACCGCATGATGCGGCCGCTTTTATGGTTAGAGCTACTCTTTGTGTTAGTGTACCACTAGCTCAAGTACTTAGCATGCTATTGCCCCTTTAGAGCAAGCTTATCAATGAGCTCATCGTAGCAGCTCCTAGGTATTTATCAGCAGGAAAATGCAGGTACTCGCGCTCTAGTGTAGATAAGCCAAGCTAGGTAACTACTATCACTCAAGGGAGCAGCTATAGAGCCCTAGAGGCACTGAAGGTCAGAACTTGGTAAGTTTGCCTATGGGCTGTAGCGGGCTTAGAGCAATTAACAGCAATAGCATGGTCAGCAGTAGCTACGCTAGAGTCATAGAATTATCGCTAGCTGCAGCTAAGCTTACCAAGGAGTATGCGTAGGATGCATGATGCTACAGCCTACGCACGTTGATATAGAAAGGAACAGGATAGTTTTAGATAGGCTGCTACAGCGTATTAAGCTTAGATTCCCATGCTAAGCAAGGATGATTAGCCCTTAAGATTGGCATCCTCAATACCCTTTTCAAGGGAGCCAGTGACAGTGATAACGCGGCCAGAAAACATGTCGTCATCATTATAGTAGGCAGTAAATTCACCACCGGCATTAACAATTAACTCAAAAATGGAGATGCGGCAGGCAAATTCCTCCTCACTAATTTCTTCAAGGTCACTTGGGGCATATAAAGATTCGTCATCGTAATCTTCTTCTTCACGATAATCATTGGCAAGGTCGCTAAGCTCCTTAGCTGCAAATTCACACATTGGTTGATCCCAATACGCGCCCTTGCAAATCAATGCTTTAGCGGCATTAAAAGCTTGTGTCCAAGTGTTCTTATCTAGGGCATCTACCTCTAAATAAAGAGTAAAGCGGTCGGCGCCATAGTCAACCTTACCCTCAAACAGATTTATGTCTTTGTTGAGTACGAGAGTGCCAAGATCCTCATCTTCAAGCACCACTTCCTTACGGTACTCCTCAAGTAAAGACATAAGCTCTGGACAGTTTGCATGCTCATCGATCACTGACACAATACAGTAATGTGGAGTTAGGAGGTTTGGCGCACTCTTAGCCTTCATCTTACGCACTTTGAGGGCGCAGACTTGCTCTTGAGCAAAGCGATCAAAGCTCATTTTGCCAGAGCGATCATCTCCTGCTATAGGCCACGATAGGTGCACGGGAGTTGAGATGATTTCACCAGTGGCGCAAACCTTTAACCCAATAGTCGAGGCAGTCATTTCCCAGAAATTAAGCCTAGTATTACTACATGTTCCAATGCAATTATTGATGATGGCAATTACTTCAAATTCTTCGGACTCGTATTTTGCGTAAAAAGCTTCAAACATAGACTTCTCCTTATGTGGGCCTGCAGCTAACCATATTGACTCGTACAGATGAGTATACCGCGTGATATAGCCGCTGTGATGGTTAGAGCTACTCTTTGTATGAGCGTATCATTAGCTATTAGCTAACGCACTTAGCATGCTAATGCTAAGTCTAAGAGAATAGCCTATAAAAGCCATTAGCTAGCGCATTTGACTAGAGTATGGCACTAAAAAGCTTTTGCAGGGCATGATGGCCTGCTCAAATGTCCGAGCATCCATGATTGAGCATCTAAGAGAGCTCAACGTGCTAGCCTAAAGTGGGGGTAGAGAGAGTTCTTGAGCATGAGGGTAGCGTACGCATTAGCAGATGCGCAAGTACGTTCCCTCATGAGCTTGTTAGCTTATTTTGCACTTACTCTTTTGTTAGCTAGAGAGCTAGCTTGCTGGAAATGGCTGTCGCTTACTTAGATGACTGCTACTCAGAGCGAGAGCTCTCGTCTTGTGCCGGATGAAGATTTTCATAGAGTTGTTTGCCATAAATTAGAGCCTCTAAGATATCAACATCATATTGTTTGCATAAAAAGAAGATGTCGTCTCTAGCGGCAATGCCAAACTCTTTATCTAGCTCATATAAGCTCATGGCCTCGAATTCGGTAATTTTACCTCTCGGATCGGCCGAGGAGTCTACATATATGCTCTCCCTAGCTGTAAGAGCAATAATCGGATCATTAGAAAAAAATTTTACTGCCTCTACATCTACGTTATGCTTCTTAGCAACCACACTCTCATCCGGCTCATCGAGTGTATCTAAAACTATTTCAATGGCTTTTCTAAAAGATAAGTCCATAAGCAAGCTCCTAAAAAGAACGACCTCAAGTTACATAAGATTGAGATTGACTCTAGCATGGCAAGGTTAACTTTAGGCTAATTATAGATAAAGCATATGCTTGCATGATTCTGGATCCGCGCGTGTGCTTGAGAGACGTTTGAGAGTGTAACAGTATCTTTGATATCGAGCCTTTGCTACATTGGCTTTCGTAGTATGTAGCAAGTGGTGATGATTAAGTGCTTATCAAAGGGTACTAGCGTGGCAGAGGCTCTGTATGCAAAGGAGTAGGCGCTTAAGCGAGTGTCACTTATGGTCAAGGCGCGTTAGAAAGTGCGCTAGCTCCTTATTGCTAGTACGCTTGCCTGCCATAGCCTCTTGCAAGATTTCAACAGGAGTACGACCATCGCACCTTGTTTGTCCGCGAATGTAATTGTAGTGGAAATAGTAATAATCAACACTGTCCTTGAGCACGTCATAAGAGTAGAGCTTGTCGTAAAAGAAGATATAGCCTTCATCTTTGTACCTGCAAAAGAACGAGGTCATGATAGTTACGGGCTTAAAGCCGTGTTTGGGCATGACAAAGCGCGGGTGGCTTGCAACAAACTGTAGATACTTGTCGTTAGTGGCAGCGCCTTTTTGCGTGATGTGCAATGTAGCTTTCTTCCACAGAAACCTCTCAGCCATAGCAATGGTAGCTATTACTACATCCTCAGATAATCTCTCAACTAGTGAGTGAGACAAAATAGCTCGGCTATAGGCCTCCATGACCACGGTATAGTAGAACTTCTCGCCATTACGGGTCTTAAGTTCACACGTGCCAGTGATTAAGTGCTCAAAGGGCCGCTTAATGACTAAGGCATTACTAATTGGTCTCATGGCGTTTCCTTTCAAGCTATATTGGCATGCTCGGCTAGCGTATTAAGAGTAGTGCTAGCTTTCAAACAGCTAAGCTTTTACTTAGCACCTCACATCATAAACCCAAGTAGGTCGCCTCATACATAACAAAAGCAAGCTGCAGGTGGGATTAAGTTTGGACGGAGGATTGAGTCTTGTCTTGATCCTTGCCTTGAGCCTTTTGTTGATCCTTGTCTTGAGCCTGAGTTTTGGCTTTAGCCTGAGCTTGTGCATACTCCCATGCAAGCTGAGTAAAGGCCTTGTGCAGGATTTTCTTTGGGGTTTGATAGTCAAGCGCTTCGTGAATGCGGGATTCGTTGTAGTATTTACAAAAGTCCATAATCACCTCATTGAGCATCTTATACGAGGTGAGTAGATGGTAACTTGAATCAAAAACTCGACAGTAAATCTGCCAAAAAACGCTGTCATGATATAGTTGCGTTTGAAGCCTCCCTCAGGCATCAAAAAGCGTGGATGGTTGTTCACAAAGTCGATGTAGGCTTGATTCTTAGCCGCGCCACGCTGCGAAAGATGTACAGTAGCAGGCACAGTTAGATGGGCTACAGATGGGTCATTTAAAGACTGTTCGGCAAGTCTTAGTACATCAATCACCACGCTGTCATTTTGATACGGCGGTAAGGCATAACACAGAATGTATCTACTATAGGCATCCATTACTGGGGTGAAGTAGTAGGTCTTACGATTTTTAATCCTCAGCTCCATTGTGCCGCACAGTAAGTGCTCATATGGGCGAGTGAAGACTAAGGGTTTACTTGAACTGGTCATGAACTCTCCTGCACATAGTATTGCTCTTAAGGGCTGATGTTTTTAGCAAAAGAGCATCTTATCAAGCCTCTTGTATATGCTAATTCCAATACTCATACAGATATCACCTTTATAGCCTCAAAGTCAGATGGACACGTAGCTTGTGATGGGGCACTGATAAGGATAGGGCCATATGCCTATCGCATACCATTCTGGCCCGTACTGTTTATGCCATTAAGCCTTATGTCCTTAGGCTCATATGTCCATGTACGTAATCTACAAGGCAAAAAGCACATGGGCAAAACCACTGACCACCACACCAAGGTGGCACAGCATTGCTGTGGTTGCCAAGCAAAGCTTGGCTTCGTTTAGTCATGCGCAGCTAGAGACTTAATGAGGGCGTAATAATGAGCACGTACAGGCACGTAAAAGAGCTGCTTAATCTTGAGATTGCGACTGCAGCTTGGCCGCTTTTAGCTTATCTATGCCTATCTTCAAAAATTCCAAAGGAGTATGACCTGCTAGAGCCTCTTGCGGACGCCAATCGTTATATTTTTCACAAAAATGCCATATCGCATCATCGAGAACCTTATACGAGGTGAATTGGCTATAGTAAGGGTTAAAAAACTCGGTGCTGAACCTGCTAAAGAAGGCGGTCATATAGTTGTTGCGCTTAAAACCCTCCTCAGGCATCAAAAAGATTGGGCTTTTCTCAACATAGTCTATGAATGCTTGATTTTTAGCTGCGCCACGCTGAGTAAGATGCAAGTATGCCTTATCTGTTACTTCAAAGAACTTAGGATGGACTAAATCATTTTCGATAGCCCTGAGCGCACCGAACACCGCATCATCATTTAACTCTTTGACGAGTGATAGGCACATAATATATCTACTATAGCCATCCATCACAGGGGTGAAGTAGTAGGTCTTACGATTTTTAAGCCTCAGTTCCATTGTGCCGCACAGCAAATGTTCATATGGACGGGTGAAGACTAAAGGTTTTCTCGAAGTGGCCATGGGATTTCCTGTTCATAGTATTTGGCTTAAAGGCTGATGTTTGTGGCAAAAGTGCATCTTATCAAACCTCTAAGTATATGAGGGTGCCAATGCAGATACTGCAATAGCCTCTATAGCCTCAAGGTCTGATGGGTACGTAGCTTGTTATGGGTAATAATAAGGATGAGACATCGGTCATTATGTAGTTAGACCCTTATGTCCTAAGACCCATATGCTCATTCACATTGCCAAAGCATATAAGTAAACCACTAACCATCATGCAGTGTAAGTATAGCTTAGCTAAGTGTTGCCTAACAAAGCCTATCTTCGTTTAGTTAGGCGCAGCTAGAGACTTTAATATGGCGATCTCGTAACATGATCACTATCACATACAAGCGTTAGCCGCAATATGTGCATAAGCAAGTGGTGTGTTTATTGTATGTGATGCCCGGTCATATCGTAGGTTCGCCATATATCATTTCGCAGGAGTTAGAAATTCCTTTAATGAAAGGTGTATGATTAGACTAATAGAAAATAGATAAGCTCATGGATTTCTGTGCTCCTAATAGTAGTCTAGGTTAAATCTTTTTCTTTGAGCAGTA
>NZ_CABTML010000063.1:0-7733 GCF_902485895.1 uncultured Anaerobiospirillum sp.
AATCGTATGGAAAGCACCATCCGCAATCAGAGCTCTATTGCTGAGAATGAGTCTGATGCACGCAGCCGTATTCGCGATACTGATTTTGCCTCTGAGACTGCTGCTTTAACTCAGAACCAGATTATCCAGCAGGCCTCTCAGACCATCTTAAGTCAGGCAAATCAGCGTCCAACCGTAGCATTAAGCCTCTTAGGCGGTCGTTAGTCGCTAAAAACAAATAATCTCTCATATCTCTTAAGGCCGCTTACTCTCATTTGCGGCCTTATTTATATGTGCAGCAAGCGTTCAACCAGCTCTTTTTATTGCATGGTTAGAGAATAGGTTTTACCTTGTGACTGGCATGAGATTTGGTCTCACTGCTGTTCTGCTCATTTTCAACTAAGCTCTCTCGATTATCATAGGCTACATAGCGCCGCATTGTGTGCTTTGAGCTACTGTGTTTGTGTTGCCTCAATATTTTTACTTTGATTCTGCATTATTTTTGAGTAAAGATAGGGCATTAGGCATCGCTTTTGTCAAACTTGCTTGACAGTCTGTGCTCAGTAGATTATTTTGCCACTCCTAAATCGAGGAGCATCTTATGGCCTTAGACTTTATCTACAGTCCCTTATTTAAGCAGATTATGCGCTTTGCCGTTACTGGTGGCATTGCATTTGTTATCGACTTTGGACTGCTGCTTATCTTAACTGAGCTAGTACATTTAGATTACTTAGTCTCAGCTACCATCTCATTTATCGTCTCAGTATGGGTTAACTATGTATTGAGCATGATGTGGGTCTTTACCCCAAGCAAGAAGCAAAAGTCGCTAACTCGCCTCATCATGTTCTTTGTACTCTCAACCATGGGCCTGTTCATTAACAACGGCATTATGTGGTTTACTGTAGAGGTCTTGGCCATTAGCTATATTATCGGCAAGCTCGTCGCCACCTTCATCGTAATGGTGTTTAACTACATTACCCGTAAAATTCTTATCGAAGGTCGTAAGAAGCGTGAGGCCCAAGATCAGCACCTTGAGAACGCCTCAACCGCAACATTAGATA
The DNA here is from genome assembly GCF_902485895.1 of uncultured Anaerobiospirillum sp. NCBI lineage: Bacteria > Pseudomonadati > Pseudomonadota > Gammaproteobacteria > Aeromonadales > Succinivibrionaceae > Anaerobiospirillum > uncultured Anaerobiospirillum sp. The sequence continues at coordinate 1,041 of NZ_CABTML010000063.1, forward strand.
CTGCTAATGTCAAAGCCGATGCAAATACCGTATCTGCTCCTGCAGCCGTTCCTGCCGCAGAGAATAAGTAATCGCCACTCTAAATTGCGCAGTAGCCATAGTCTGCGCTTAGCTACTGCCAGACCCCTCCGGCTCTGAGATTTTGTAAAAGAGTCCCCATACTGCTCTACAGCTATCCATTCATAGGCTGTAACTTACTAAGGTGAAATTCATTCACCGCTCATAGCTCTTTACCATTCCTTATGGGGTACTATCTACAGCGCCCGCACATGCACTCAATGCAGTCGTTTGCCATCCAAGCATTGGCCATCACTTTGAAACGCAGGATCCGCTCTTACCTTGTGTTGCTTGCTGTACAAATGGTTCTTAAGTGTCAGCCTGTCCTTATGCATCACACGTCCTGCTTAAAGCTTGCTAAAGGCTGTTTTCTCGGCCTTGCTTGCGTGCTTAGGACATGATTAGTGCCTTGATTAGGCCGCTCGCTGAGGCTCTTATGGTAGTTAAGCTTGGGTGACGGTACCAAATACCTCTACTATATTGCCATCTGGGTCTTGAGCTCTAAAGAACTCTTTGTCGCTCTTAGGCCATGGAGCAATAGCGCTTATGATAGTAAAGGAAGAGCGCTGCAGCTGCTCATAGGCCCATCTAATATTAGACACATCTAAAAAGATAAGTGAGCGCAGTCTAAAGTCATTAGGTAAGCCACATTTACTTTGCAGATAGTTTGAAGCAATTAAGGTAATACCTTGCTCAAAAGATACTGTAGTACGTGTTTGTTTCTTAATGGTAAGGCCTAAGCAGTCTTTGTAGAACGCAATTGACCTTGCAAACGACTCCGCACATACCTTAAAGCCTGCCTGATAGCATTGCACCATGGTGCTATCGTTGCCTCTAGCGCTGCTAACAGCGCTTACTGCCACCAGATCAGAGCTAGATATATGTCTGTAGATAGCTTCATTGTTTGGAGCATCAGCCGCATGCGAAGTAGCTGCTAAAGTATCTACTGCCTGGCTTTTTGCAGTGGTGGATTGTGTCTCTTGAGTTGGAGCAGCTGGTCGTGTGCTGCTATTGCGGGAGAATGCTTGCGCATGTGTCCTTGGAATTAAGCTATCAAAGCCGATGGTGTCATCTGAGCTTTGAGAGCCATGAGATACGACAGGCGCATTGGCATTAGCGTGTACGTTGGTATTTGCATTTGCATTTGGACTTTGAAGTGCATGCGCGCTTAAAGTATCTGCAGGCTCGGTATTGCTTGAGGTGCTTGCTTGTATAGTTTCTTTAGCTGCTTTTGGAGCTGGCGAGCCTTTGGTAGTTTGGGCGGCATGGCTTGGGGCTAGATGAGATGCGCTAGCGTCGTCATCGTCTTTATCTTGCTTAATGGTTTGTGAGGTTTTTGCATAGAAGGTCTGTCCGTCACTAGCCTCAATGCGGGCAAAAATGTATAACTTGTCGCCCGTATCATCTGAGCGCTCAAGCTTATAAAAAGTCTTGCAACCAAGGCCAATAGGCAGCACCTTGTCAGTTACAAAGCCATACCATGGGGTAGAGATATGTCCTGCATATGCCTGACGCATGGTGGAGGCAATCTCGTCTGCACTGTGAATGGCCTCTGATGGGTTTGCTTGCATATCAGCATCACTAAGTAGGCTGTTGGCAAACAGTCCCTCATCAAATGCTGTAGCTTGAGCGGCTTTGCTTTTGGCTTTTGACTTAGCTGCTGCACCCTTAGCTTTAGTGCTGTCCTTGATTGGCTTAAAGAAATTATTTGACCAAGTGCGGTCACTAAACTTTTGACCACCAAGCGCCATAGTCTTGATAGTGGCACCATCTAAACATGGCTGAGCATAAGCGCTATTAACTAAGGCATGAGCATACTCACGTATGCAATCTTTATCTTGCACCTCAGCAAGAGTCTCACCATCGATAAAGCCTTCTCCATATACAGAGCCTAAGAGTGCTGCTGCCATTGAGGCATTAGTATCGGTATCGGAGCCCTTAGCAAAGGCAAGTCTTACAATGCCACTTACGGGATCATGTAGATAGGCACTTGCTTGGTATATAGCCACTGCTGCAGCTACAGTACCGGCACCACTAATACTTTTGTCAAAGCAATTCAATTCTTTTAGGCTATTGTCATTGAGCTTTTCAACTTGCTCATAGAAAGCAGGGCTTGCTACATTTGCTCCTGTAGCGCTCTTTACCTTAGCTAAGGCAGCTGTAATATGCTCACAAGAGCTTGCTGCCGTGACCAAATACTTTTGCATAGTAGCCACAGCCTCATCCCATAGAGCACGGTAGGAGTAGTTAGCACCTGACGATGAGTTATCTTGTGCAAGCTCAATAAAGCTCTCGGGCAGATCATAATCTAAAGCACAGGCTGACCACTCATCGATGGCATCTAATACCACCTTAGCAAAGTTTGCCTCATAAAATAGTTCTGCATATGGGTAAGGGCCTACACCCTTACCGTCGTTAGCTACACCTTCATTACTTCCTTGAGTAGCTTCATTGCCACTTGGTGCAGAGCGTAGGGTGTGATTAGCTAAGCTCCCTTGGCGCAATGCATACCACAAAGCATAACCATAGGCTAAAGCACCCACTAATGCCTGTGGGTGTCCATGGGTGGTAATACCATCGAGCAAGATATTATGTGCGGTGTGCCCAAAGTCGAGCTTATAGCCCATAATGGCATGAGGCAGCACACGCATGGCTACACCATTACCACCTGCATTAAAAAAGCGCTCTTTTTCATCAGAGAGCCATGGGGCTATACCACTTGCCCAAGACTTAACTGCACTTTTAGTAGCACCGCCACCACCACGCTGATACACCTGCCAAAAAGGAAGCTCCTTGGTCGTGTAGTGCTTATACCACTGATCTGACTTTAATAGAGCACGCGATAGACACAAGATCATTTGCGTATCGTCGCTATAGCTGCCTTTTTCAATCTCATAGCGCAAGATAGCAAATTTCGTAGACTGATCTCTTTGCCATGCTCTAAGCTTATGAAATGAACCTGCATCAGGAGCTTTGGCCTTATTGCGACTTCTCTCATTAGGCCAGCCTAAAGCATCACCATAGGCAGCACCTAACATGGCACCCAAGGCACGGTAATGGATAGTAGAAGTTGCAATGTCAGTAGTCATAGCAAAACCTTAATATTGAGTTAACTTGGCCTCTTGAGGCCTTACAGTTAAGTAAGCTTAACTAGATGCTAGTGCTAATCACTATAGTTACGCATAAGCAAGATTGAAGCATCAAAGCGTAAAAGCACCGATGTTCCACTCTTTGAAAGACTAACCTTCCTCAAAGTGATCTAACAGAGGGCTTAAATACTTGCTGATCTTACCTGAGTAAAGGGCATAGAACTCATCTGCTGCGCAATTGATACCTGTATAGATAGTTTTAGCAGCAATGAAGAGATCTTCAGGGGTGAAAATTGTGTCAAACCTCTCTTCAGACATAAAAGGCATACACACCACATCAAAAGTAATGCCCTTAGTTTCCAGGGTAGTGCCTATATACACGCCACTAGGCATCCTAAGCTCAAATGCACTTACATCCTTTAGCTTTTGGGCATATGGCATCATCTTGCTAAGGCGTGTTACCTCAGTTGACTTGCTCACAAGCAAAGCAAAGCTTTTAGAGTCTTTATAGAGCGTGGCAAGCTTTTCAAGCTGCTCATCTTCAGCACTCTCACTATCTACTTTTAGCACTTTGGGCTTAATCGCATCTGCTTTAGTGCCGTTAAACTCCTCGTCAACACTTGTTGGCAGGCTGTTGCTAGCTTGGTAGTGAGCGAGTTGGTGCACTTGAACTTGAGAGCGGTAATTAGTACACAGCTCCACACTTTGAGCGCGAGATAAAAACTCTATAGTCTCCAGGTAAATAGGATAGGATTTAAAGCCGAGCTTATCGCAAAAGAGCGTAAGTGAGCCATCTTCAGCTAGATGATTAGCTATTGCCTTAATCACACAGCTCGGTACATGGTTAGCATCATCGACGATGATGTGCTTAAACTTTGAGCTGCTCTTAAATTGAGGGTCTAGTTCACTCCATAAATAGTGCATGATGTGCGGATCATAGGCGTATTTAGACTCTTTGATAAGACGCTCATACACTACATAGATCTTAAAGATAAATTGATAGAAGCTAGGTTCATCAACCTCTACCTCTAAAAGCTCATGAGGCTTGATAGATCGTTGCTGTATATGCTTTAGGTACTCATCTGAATCAAGAATACTCTCGACTGTTATGATCCTGATTTCTTCTACGCAAATGGAGTAAATATCCAATGGTGCAAAGCTTGGATAGGCTTGTTTGACCTCATCTATAGCGCTGCTTATAAGTGCTGAACGGGTCTTACCAGTACACTGCAATGTTTTTTTCTTGATCTGTTCAAGCGACAGACCAAACTTATGGGCTAAATAGGCTTTAACATCCTCAGTCACCATGAGCCTAAAGGTAGTAAGTTCAATGCCCTTAAGCGCCTGATCAGTCAAAGAGTTTTGCACAATAGACATAAACTGCGCATTACGAACAAGCACTAAGGTCTTGCCAGAGTTGTCATTAGCATCTTTACGGCTTAAGTAGACCGCTCTTAAGATACTTAAGGCAGACTTGCCAGAACCAGAGCAGCCACTTACAAGATTAATACCCTGATCAGGTAAGAATAGGGCCTCAGACTGCTTGTTATCGAGCTTATCAATTAAGCTATAGACAATAGAGTCCTGATTAAGCCCAGCTTGAATGCGCTTAAGAACTTCTTTGCTCAATGATATGTACATTAATGCTCTCTCATTGCTAATCTGATTATCGCCTAAGGTGCTTTCTGACCCATAAGTTTTCGCTGAATGTAGGCCTCGCTATCAAGATTCTCAAGAACTACAATGCGAGGTTATGAATCTTATTGTTAAGACTCTCGTTACTTCTCAGCCTCGACCCTCTTAAGCCAAAGGATTTCATGCAGCTAATTGCATTTTCAATAAGGCCATCAGCTTTCAAACTTATCGACCACGCATTTTAGATGTTTGGTCAGATTGCCTGAGTACAATACACCTAGAAACTTAGATGCGCAATTAATGCCTGTATAGATGCTTCTGGCCGCCTCTAAGTCATCTTCTTCATTAAAAAGGGAGTCAAAAGCTTCTTCACTCATAAAAGGCAAACATACTGCATCAAAGGTAAGCCCCTTCGCCTCTAACATTGCTCCAATATATACGCCATTGGGCATCTTAAGCTCACAGCTACTTAATTCCTTAATCTTTTTAGCATTGGGTAGTATCTTGCTTAAGAGTGTTACTTGTGAACTGTTGCTCACGAGAAAAGCGATAGAGCTAATGCCTTTAGAGTTCGATACAATATTTATAATCCTTGCTTCTTCCTCACATTTGCTATCTGCACAAATAAGACGTGGTTTTACCTTCTTATATTGATTGAAATTCAAATCTCTTTCATCTAATTTTTGACCATTAGCTTTGGCAAATGTCGAAGCTAGAGAGTGTATTAGATGTTGAGATCGGTAATTACTAACCAGGATCTCATGATGAGCATGTGATAAAAACTCTAGGCTTTCAATATACAGAGGATAAGACCCGAGTCTATATTTATCTACAAATAGTGTCAGAGAACCACCTGGCGCAATGCTATTGGTAAGGGCTTTGATCACGCAGCTCGGTACATGGTTCGCATCATCAATGATAATGTGCTGATATTCTGAGCAGCTCTTGAATGATGCAGGTAACTCACTCCATAACTGGTGAAGCAAATGTGAATCATAGGCGTATTTTGACTCTTTAATCAGTCGCTCGTACACAACCGCTATCTTAAAGATAAATTCATAGAAGCTATCCTTATCAACTTCTACATCTAAAAGCTCATGAGGTTTTACACGGCGCACTTGTATATGCTTGATATATTCATCTGAATCAATAATACCTTCAGTGACGATGACCTTGAATTCATTAAAACAAATTGAGAGCACATCTAAGAGAGCAAAATCACTGTAGGCACTTTTAACCTCATCTATAGCACTGTTCATCATGTTAGTACGAGTTTTACCAGTACACATAAGCGGTGTGTTCTTAACTCGTTCAAGCGAGACGCCTCTTTGATGAGCCACATAGGCTTTTACATCATCTCCCTCAAACAGCCTCAGAGAATTAATATCGATATTGGACAATGACTCATTAGTTAAAGAGTTTTCAACTAAAGACATAAACTGCATATTACGTGTAATAACTAAGGTCTTGCCCGCATTGTCATTAACATCAGCACAGCTTAAGTAGAGAGCTCTTAAGATACTTAAGACAGTCTTGCCAGTGCCGTTTGCGCCGCTAATTAGCTTAATACCTCTTGAAGGCAAGAATAGGGCATCAGACTGATCCTTATCGAGGGCGTCAGATGGATCCTCATTGAGAATGTTATAGACTATGCAGCCTTCATTAAGCCCATCTTTAATACGCTCTAACATTTCTTCACGTGATAATGAAGAACTGCTATCGTGCTCATTAGACGTATGTGACGTTCTATTTTGTGAGCTCAGCTTTGCTGACCTTACACCGGCTGCAGCATTATCCGGAGCGCTATGGTCTTTATCCGAGGCATGGTGTGGGGCAAAGGTAGCTATCTTAGTAGTTCCATTACTTTGTAGCTCCAGAATCTCAACGCTGCGAGATCGGAAGAGCACACGTC
>NZ_CABTML010000064.1:0-22898 GCF_902485895.1 uncultured Anaerobiospirillum sp.
GAAAGCCATGGGGCCATCGTGGTGGCAATTTCTGTCCTATACTCTATATGAAACTTATAAAGACTGGCCATCTCGCGGCATAACCGAAAATTAATTCAAATGGATCTCCTCAAGTTGCGACAAGTGAACTTGCCTGCATAAGGTCTCAACCTTTAATCTCAAAAACCGCCCCCACCAGCACCAAGCCATATCTATTCACCACTTGTAACAACATGCCATGGCCATGCTAGCGCTTCTTACTTTAATGGGGTCGCCTTTACCTTTCTCTTTAGCTCTGCAGGCAAGAACTATCCCTTGATCTTCAGTGGTAGTAAGTGGATGAGCTATGTTTTTCTGACATAAAAAAGGGCCACAACCTTTAGGAAGTGACCCTCTTTGAGAGTGATGCTAGAGCCTTAACTTAGCCGAGCTGTTACATTAGCCTTAGCTTTAACTAAGCCGAGCTGCTACATTCGCTTAGCGTTAGCTTGGATGGGGCTGCAGCCATTCTTTGGTTTGGCATAGCATCAAATTGGCAATTTGCCTTTTGCACTAGAACTGCTTGTGAGCAATTTCCTGGCTGATACGCTCGGCAATCATATCTAACTCGCGAGTAATGTTCTCTGTATCTGCAATTAAGGCAGAGTTGTTCTGGCTATTTGCACGCAGATCATCTGATGAAGACTCAATCAGGGAAATAGACTGAGATTGTGATTGAACAGAGCTCTTAAGAGTATTGATGTTCTCGATGAGTTTGCTAGAGATCTGAATGATATCGTTCAAGCTGTTCTGTGTTACACCTGCTAAAGCACGAACTTCATCAGCAACCACAGCAAAGCCACGACCATGAGCACCTGCACGAGCAGCCTCAATAGCAGCATTTAAAGCAAGAAGGTTAGTCTGATCGGCTACGTCTCGAATTGAGGCAACCACATTTTGAATCTTAGCTGCGTTATCTTCAATTTCCTTAGTGCGAATACCAACCTCTTCGTTAGAAGCAGTAATGGTTCGTGTTGCATTAAGTGTATTGTCGATAAGGCGCAGCTGCTCATCAATTGACTTAGCAATAGCACCAACAGAGCTAGTCTGCTGTTGTGACTTCTCGCGCAGTGAGTCAGATAAAGCTCTATCTGCTGCTAATACAGAACTCATGGCATCACCTAAACCGTTGATACCGTCAATGAGCTCCTTGTACATGCCCTGAGCCTGTTCGTTATCGATACGACCACGGAAATCATTGTTCTCAAAGCTGTGGATAAGGTCGGTGACTTGAGAGAGCAGACCATAAACACCAGCAATAGTGTCATTAAGTGAGTGTGTTAAATTAGCTACGTAATCATCCTTCGGCTCATAGCGAATACGAGTATTAAGATTACCAGCACCCACATCATTAATGGTTTCTTGCACTGCATTTATAGACTTGATGTTATCAACAACACCCTCTTCGATCCTCTCGCCCATATCGCACAGGATATCGATAGTCTCGGCAATCTCATCCTTATTATCTGCACGTTTGAATGCAGGAACCTTAGTCTTGCGATCAAAGAAGTCAGCAAATGCCTTAATGTTGTAGGTAAGTAAGGCAAGACGACCGTGGAGCATACGGAAAATGAAGAAGTTAAAGACAAAAATTAAGATAATTGTCAGAATTCCAATTAATGCAGATGCTTTAAGCACCTGGGTAAGAGGAGCTGTAACTTCATCACGAGTGATAAGTCCAATGATGGTCCATCCTAACTCTTTGTCTTTAAGAGCTAAGACCACATATTCAGTGCCATCTTTGGCAGTATAGGTATCGTATGGCAGCCCTTTGTTGATGATATTTTGTACCACAGCGTGTAAGCCCGGCATGATGTCGTCGGTCTTAGCCTCTAAGATGAGCTTAGGATTAGCATGTAACTGCACAGTACCGTCATCAGCCGCACAAATAAAGTGGCCAGTATCACCAAACTTCTGATTACCGATCATAGTAATAAGATCGCTAATGTTGGCACCAGCACCGGTTATACCGATAACCTTACGATTATCGTCAAATACCTTGTAGTTGATATATAAGGCAAGATCGCCAGTTACATCGTCAATATCAGTATTAACCACATAAGTATCACTGCTTTCAATGGTTTCATTGAGCCAGGCATCACGACCATTAAACTGCAGTGGACCTAAATCCTCACCGTTGTAGATATAAATACCTTTTGTGAAAGTGGCTAAGAAAGTAGAGTACAGGCTGAACTCTTTTTTAATAGAGTTAACTTCCTCGCGGTAATCATCCCAAAATGCTGGATCATGATTACTCTTCATCCAATTGATGGTATGTCTAGACAACGCCATAGAACGTGACAGCTGTATGAATGGGTCAATCTCAGAGTGAATGTTCTTGGCAATGAGTTCAACTTTAGCCGGAAGCTGTTCACGCAGAATCTCCTGACGAATCAGTGATACTGAGATCTGATAGAACACAAATGTAATGGCAATGATAGCCACTAGGCTAGACAGGATGCTAGAAATAGCAATGCGTCGGACCAGAGAATTTCTGACCATGATAGCTCCTGATGTTTGCAAGCAGCGCCAAAACACTGCCTAGACGCAATCAACTACATAATGGCACTCATGAAGCTAAGCCTACACTGTTAAGGTGAGGTTTAGAGCAGTCTAGGGAAGTCTTCTATCTCGACGTACACAAGTGTAAGAGACTTATAGATATCAGCTTAAATAAGCTTGATCTCTCAATAGCTACGAGTCTTAGAAGAGTTTGGCAAACTAGTAAAGTATCCACACGCCTAAGTTTGCGTGAGTAAATTCCTTCCATAATCCTTAGTAAAAATACAATCTAGCGCATAGCAAAATTTCTGTGCTAAAGAATAAGGAAACGGTAAAGGTACTTGATTTGATTATGAGCACAGTTAGTAAATGTTTCAGTGAGTTGGGAGCATTAATATTAAGCATGCAAGACAATGAAGTGTATTAAACTGTGTCAAAGAAAATGGAATTATAGGCTTAAGTAACATCAGCAACACTACTAAAAGATGGTTTTGTGATCCTATGTAGCATTAACTAATTAAACTTATCAGTATCTATGATGCAGGCCTCATTTTGAGTCATACTTTGCTCATAAAAAGTGCAAATAGATTGCAGATTTACTGCAAATAGTTGCATAGCGTTGTTCTATCTGTTCGCCAATTAAACTCTTAAGTTCTAAAAGTCAACGTGGTACTAGAAAGAATAATCCTCAAAAAATAGCCATTTCATTATCATTACACATAACCAATACGCTGCTATACCAGTAATTAAGCTTTGTCATCACCAAAAACTCAAGAGTAAAATCCACATCCCATTTTGTTAAATTTAAAATCAGTTTGCGCATTTTTAGGGCGATTTTGGGCTATTGTTTCCAACATCGGTGCAGTGAATGAAAAAGAAGCTCTCTACAATCATTAGTTTCACTTAGATTGCTTCTTTGAATGCTAGTCATGGGCATCTTACAAACGTTATCGCTCAAGAAAAGATTGATTTTTAGATTCGATAGCAGCATTTGCTAGCACAACTGACCACTCTCAAGACTTGTTGTGTGGCGTGTTTTTTCTCTTAGTTCACTGTTATTACGGGAATTTTCTAGGAGCTTTTTGCATGATCAAGCGTACTCTTTTAGCAGCAGCCTTATTTGTCGCAAGCAGCAGCGCCGCTATGGCATTACCAAATGTTGAAGTTTTAGCCACTGGCGGTACCATTGCCGGTGCAGGTCAGTCTGCTACTGACACTGCTTACACTGCTGGTAAGGTTTCTGTAAACCATCTCGTAGCTGCAGTGCCACAGCTTGCAGAAATCGCTAATGTAATCCCTAAACAAGTAGTTCAGATCGGCTCTCAAGACATGACCGATGATGTCTGGTTAACCTTAGTTAAGACCATTAACCAAGACTGCAACAAGGTAGACGGCTTCGTGGTAACACACGGCACCGATACCATGGAAGAAACTGCTTATTTTGTTAATCTAACTGCCAAGTGCGAAAAGCCTATCGTTTTTGTAGGCGCAATGTTGCCATCTACTGGTCTATCAGCTGATGGTCCTAAGAATCTATACAACGCAGTAGTAGTTGCCTCCACTAAAGAGGCAGGCGGGCGCGGTGCCATGGTTGCCATGGATGACAAGATCATTTCTGCTCGCGACGTAATTAAGACCAACACTACCTCTGTTGAAACATTCCAAGGTGCAAACTTTGGCACCATGGGCTACATCTTCAACTCCAAAGTTCACTTTGCTAACACCCCAGACACTCCTCATACCAAGGACACTCCATTTGATGTTAGCAAGCTCGACAAACTGCCTAAGGTTGGCATTGTCTACAACTACTCCAACGTACCAGCAGAGCCACTCAAGGCTTTATTAGATGCAGGTTATGAGGGTATTGTTACTGCCGGTGTTGGTAATGGCAACATCCATAAGAACCTCTTCCCATTACTTGAGAAGGCTGCTAAAGACGGTGTAGCAGTAGTTCGCTCTAGCCGTGTTCCAACAGGCTCAGCTACCAAGGACGCCGAGATCGACGATAAGAAGTACGGCTTTGTTGCTGGTCAGTTCTTAAACCCTCAAAAGGCCCGCGTATTACTGCAGCTTGCCTTAACTAAGACCAAGGATCCAGCAAAGATCCAAGAATACTTTGACAAGTACTAATTAATAAGAGGCATTAGTCAATAACAACTAGTTCTAACTAATGCAGCTTAACCAATTTAGCTTTCTCCATTCAGGCTCAGCCCGCCAGCTGGGCCTTTTTCATGCCCGCCAATCAAGATCGTAGCCATCGCCAAATGTAAAGGTAACTGCTGATGCAACTGCAGATAGACTGCTACGCCACAAGCATGGTGTAAACAAGAAATTTCAGTCAGATGGCTCTTAAACTACGAGGCTAGCGCTAAGCATTTGAAATACATAACAATGCTGATACACATGAGAATATCTAGCCATGTAGAAGAGGATTACTAAGATCAGTAGATGGCCAAAATGCCGTGAAATTAGGCTTTCTTTAGGATCATGACAGATCCTTTTGCTTTTGCTTAGGTGATAGTCTTTCCGCGTGACAAAGATTTTCAATGCATATCACATTTGCTAGGGTATGCTAAATATAACCTTTTTACTATTTGAATAGGCTTGTATCGCTTCGATGCATGCCGATAAACAAGGGCCATCAGCCTTAGGAGCTATCAATGTCTGGATTCGTCAACGAGAGTTTGTTTGTTATCGATATGGATGACACCTCACCGAGCATTCTGCCAATTGGCGAGGTCTTACCTGACGGAATCAAGATTGCTGTAGATCGCGACCGTGGTGAAGAGTTTGCCTTCTACGTAAGTGAAGATGGCCGCTTCGATATCTTAGCTGCTCGTCCTGCATTAGCTGAGCGCTGGGTACAAGAGGGTTACCTGCCAAAGCGTGCTTTGCAGTTACACATCGATGAGACTGGCGAGATCGACTGTTACTTACTCATCAGCCCAAGCTCACACGTCATGATGCGCCTGTCAGATGTTCGTGTTTACGGTAGCTGCTACTACTCTCACGTAGTTGCTGCATGTATGTGGGGTACTCGCCACAAGGATCCATTCATCAACATGCGTGATGGCATTATCTGTGAGCTTTACGGCGTAGTGCTTCCTTGCTACACCAAGACTCCAAAAGTTGCTGACGCATCCTTACTTGCCAATGCTTTACGTGGTCAGTACGATGATGAAGACTTACGCTCTCCTGAGGACTACTCTGATGGCAAGGGTGGTTTAAGCCGTATGACCATCAATGAGCTGCACGCTAAGCACAACATGGCTAAAGATATCATCGAGCCTTACTTCCATGTTGGTGAGTATGTCGATGAGTTTGTACAGACAGCTCCTCACGCTACCATCACTGGTCCATTAGAGCTTAGAAAGGAATATCAGATCTACGGTACTGATACTGACGTTATTCTGCTTGTTATGAGTGAGGCTTGGGCTGAGAAGTTATGCTCTTTAAATCTCCTCATTAAGTCAGACTTTAAGAACGTTCAGCTCGGTCGTGAGATGGTGAAGGTATTAGCTCTCCCTCGTCGTGCTGCTCTTGAGGCTTTTGATAACCGCCACTATGGTATTAGCAGCAAGGAAGTCTACGAGATTGCATTAGCTATCTACCGCGCACGTACTAAGATGCCAGAGGCTTCTTTAAAGGATGCTCTGTACATTCAGCAGCTTGACTTAGTACTGCCAGTTAAGTTTGAGGGTGGCTCTTTGGAAGAAGATGTTGCGCTCATGCGTGAAATTGTTCACGTAGGTCCTTTTGCACAAGGTCCATTCTTAAACGACATCGCAACTACCGCTGTTGCTATCGTTAGCGCAGCTAACGCTAAGTAACCATACTAGATAGCTACTAGAAATCTAAGCAAGAAATGTTACAACTAAGGCCTAGAATATAGGCCTTGTGTCTGTATTTTTTGTCTTATAACAATGTAAAAAGTTCTTAGTGTACTTTTATCATTGACTCTAGTAAGCCATTTACTCTTCAATTGAACGTTGCTATGTGCCTTTGTATCGGGAAATATTTAACTTACATGATGGTGTGACGATGCTGTTAAAGCGCCTTTTCAAACAATTTCCATGCAACTTTGTGTGTTGATTTTGTAAAGAAAAAAGCGCTTTGTGATAATCATTTGCAACAATCAGCTAAGCTCAGTATTTCTCGTACAATTGACGTTATCACATGTAATTGGTCAAAAAGCGCGTATCAGTCATTGAACCACAGTCATATTTACACAAAAGTACATATGATTGAGTCATAAAATGGCCATAAACAAGATGTACACGCTATAATACACCGTCCTAAAAGATGGTTTTAGGCACTTTATGTGAGATGTCTTAGCTTAATGGGCTTAAGTTGCTCATGATGCATATAGCGGCATCAACAATCAGTTTACAAGCTGGTTTTCTGCCTCGTCAGTCACGAAGGGCTTTTAGGCAAGGTGACAGCTATTAGCAGAAAACTTGCAGGCAGCGATGGTTAGCTATTAAGAGCTAACAGGCAAAGCGACTTTAAGACACACGTTGTCTTTGATGCTACAAGTTGTTGTTACAACGCTTGATTTGTCCTGCATGCTGCCACTTGGACGCATGTCCCTCAATCAGACATTTGATTGCACTGAGTCATAAGTTATTAAAACTTGCTCAAGTACTAAACGTCTGATTGTTCACTTACTTTTGTGTTTAGACAGAACTGAACATAACAAGAACAGAGTGTATGTTCTCCAGCATTCAAGCAAGCAATAGTTTGCCCCCTGGAAACTGCAATGCACGGCCTCAGATACAAGACCACAGCAATCTCTTATCAGTCGCTGCCTTACCACTATGTGTACTTTTATACGCCACATTGCTGTAAGTGACGCAAACAATTTGTCTGTATACTCCTGTCAGCTGAAACTTTATCAGCACCCACGGACGTGGCATGGTATGAACCTATAAGATCCACTCCGGGACTGACAGTCATGTTTTAAAGGCTAGTAGGCATGAAAAAAATCGGCTTATTCTACGGCACCTATACCGGCACCACCGGTAACATCGCCAAGCGTATTGCTCAGGAACTCGGTGAGGAATATGTTGATCTGCACAACATCAACACCGACGGCGAAATGATGGGTGAGTACGACTACCTCATCATCGGCACTTCTACTTGGAGTGTTGGTGAACTCCAGGAAGATTGGGATGCTTTCATGCCAAAGCTCGAGGATATGAAGTTCGACGGTAAGATCGTAGCTTTATTTGGTACCGGCGATCAGATCGGCTATCCTGACACTTTCCTCGACGGCATGGGTATGCTCTACGAGACTTTCCAGTTCCGTAACGCTAAGTTCGTAGGCTTCTGGCCAACTCAGGGCTATGATTTTACAAGCCCACTCCCTCTTTATAACCACGATAACTTCGTAGGCTTAGCTCTTGATGAAGACAATCAGCCAGAGCTGACCGACGAGCGTATCAAGAAGTGGTGTGAGCTTATCCGCCCATCCTTCAATCTCGATTAATAAATACTCTTAGCAGCTAGGCCGATTGGCCACTATGCTGTTTTTAAGAAGGGAACATTGCTATCAAAGATACTGACGGCAAGTTCCCTTTTTTCATGCCTAAAGATCACCTGCAGCATTAATCTTTCACGTTTTAGCCTAGTCATAAGTACGCTGAGCTCTGTGTTATGTGCAGTATGCAGGTCTAGACGGATATTAAATGCAAGGTTCTTTACTAAATCTGAACTGAATAACTTGATGAGGCAGGATTGATTGGCACTGCTCGTGCTGGGTGATTAGCTCTTGAATAACGAACTAAATGTGTTATTTGTAGGATTTATGGCTGTTGCATAGATACAACATACAGAGACAAAAAAAGTCATCGATTGATGACTTTCTTTTCGTTTACTGAGATGGTGCGAAAGGAGGGACTCGAACCCTCACACCTCGCGGTACTAACACCTGAAGCTAGCGCGTCTACCAATTCCGCCACTTTCGCATCCAGTAAGATCTTGATTGGCGACCCCGATGAGAATCGAACTCATGACCACCAGCTTCGGAAACTGATACTCTATCCAACTGAGCTACGGGGTCATTTTCATCACCGTGGTGAATCAAGTGATGTGCATTATAGCAAGCCCTTTTTAAATTGCAATATTCGGCCCTCAAAATTTTTCAAGATATTGCATAGCCACCATAATCGGTGCAGCGCCTTGTTATAAATAGGATTATCAAAGACACCACTTAGCTAACTTAGTTTAGTATGCATGGTACTTTTGCGCTTTTCTTAAGGAAGCTATTTGAAAATGTCTAGATATGATAAGAAAGCGCAAGGCTTGATAGGAATGGCGGTTCTTATGCGAAAATCTAGGAATGTGTGAGAATCCTCACAAATATTGATTACTGTACAGTACCGCGTGCGCTAACTCCTATCTAAAACGATAGTATGCGCCCGTTTGACTCTTCATTAAAGCTATAAAAGTTCGGTGCTCCCGTTTGACTCTTCATTAAGCTATAAGAGTTCGGTGCTCCCGTTTGACTCTTCGTTAAAGCTATAAGAGTTCGGTGCTCCCGTTTAACTCTTCGTTAAAGCTATAAGAGTTCGGTGCTCCCGTTTAACTCTTCATTAAAGCTATAAGAGTTCGGTGCTCCCGTTTGACTCTTCATTAAAGCTATAAGAGTTCGATGCATCCGTTTGCCTCTTTGTTGAAGATAAAAGAGACGAGGGATCTCATTAGCCACTACTCTAGCTAAGATTTCTTGCATACAATATGTTCCTAAACATACGGATCGAGCATCTTAATTTGGCAACAGAGTACACTTGTGGTACTGCCTAAACATTAACCAACTACCTAATTAAGGCCGCTAACATGTCACAGAATCTCCCATTTAGCTTTCTTCAATTGCCAGAGGCTGTTCAAAAGGAACAGTTAGAGCGCTTCAAAGGCGTTTGCGCTCTGTATGGCTATGAGGGCTTCTTGCGACTACAGAATGCCCATACCGTAGTGATTGGCAATGGCGGTGTTGGTTCTTGGATTGCTGAATCACTTACTCGTACAGGCGTTGGCTCCATTAGCCTCATCGATTTTGACAATATCGAGCTTAGTAACTCCAATAGACAGCTCCACACTTTAAGCTCTACTATCGGCAAGCAAAAGTCCGAAACTTTAGGTGCGCGTCTTAAAGATATCAATCCTTATCTAAAGCTCGACACTATTGGTGAGCTCATCAGTCGTAACAATGTCAAAAGCATTATGGCCAGAGCTTTAAGATTAGACGAGTCTGTACTTGAAGGCTCTGACACCACAGCACTTAACAAGCTGCTTGATCCAAACGATCTCGCCGCGCAAAAGCTTAAGCAATGCTATGGTGGAGCAGAGTACGCTAAACGCGGTCCAAATCCACATATTCCAGGCAACATCTTTGTAGCCGAGGCTATCGATGACCTATTTGCTAAAGCTGCAGTGGTAGACTACATTCACCGCCTGCAAATCCCGCTGGTGACCTCTGGCGGTGCTGGTGGTCGTATTGATCCATCACGCGTACGTACTGCAGATATCACAGAGGCTCGTGGCGATCAGCTTATCAAGCGCTTAAGAACTGAGTTGCGCAGACACTATGACTATCCAAAGGGTGTAGACGATAACTCTAACGGGGAAAACTCACGTAAGTCTAAAAAGTCAGGTAAGACACCAGATGAGCGTTTTAACATTCTGTGCTCATTCTCTGATGAAAAACCAATGCGTTCTCAAGATCGTTTAGGTTTTGATGCCTCTCCAGAATCATTTGGCCTCATCGACCCACCAGAATTGCCTAAATTCGGTGCTTCTGTAACAGTAACTGCTACCGCAGGTTTATTGATTGCTTCTATTATAATAAGATGGATAGTTGGAGCTCGTGTGTAAGATACGCTTGCTAAAAATGCGGCTCTTAACCATTGAGCGCATTTAAAACTAGCCATTAAATGCGAGCAGCTAGTTAGACTAAAAACTTAGTTACGGTTCTTTAGTTGCCACAAACTTTCATGAGTGCAAAGCCATTGCTATAGGCTTTTTGACAACCATGAGTTGTCTTTAATGCTCTGAACTTTGGTAAACACACTCTGTACTCATTGTCGGGTGCTAATGTAAGGTTGAAAAATGTATAGCGGACCAAAAGATCATAACAATGCCAAAGGGCATAGCAACAAAGGTCACAAAGCCCCGGCTCCTGCCATTGACGATATGGATGAGATCAACTCAGCCATGACAGGCAACTTCGGCATGCATAATCTCATGGTAACTAATTTCCATGATGGCCCATCTGGACCTACTGGTATTGCTGTAACTGATTTTAATGCGCCTAGCCCTCAGGGTGATGGCATGATCTCTAGCACCCATAATCAAGGTTTACCTCCGCTGCGTGGACAAGATAACCTTAGCGATATCACCTTAGCTCCATTAAGCGGCTTTGATCCTATCGACAATACTCCAATCGATACTTCAAACTTTGAAACTTTCGATGAGAGTAAGTTCAATGGTAGTACTACCTCTCACGGCCATAGAAATACTGCGCCTGCTCAAGATCAATTCCAATCACAGATACAAAGTCCAGATGACTTTTTCCCAGCGATCAATGGCGGCAACTCTAACTCTGATCTAAGAGGCCAAAGCAATTTAGATCAGGGCAACTATAGCCTCAATGATTTATCCCCAACTCGTCGTAGCCAGCAAGCTTATGGACAAGGTCGCGGTCAAATAGAGCAAGTCACTGCTGAACAAGCAGCCATGAGCGCGGTCCCATCACGCTTTAGTGCCCCTCAAGAGTCTGTAAGACCTTCAACCTTAGGCTCTTTTAGTGCTTTAGATCCCGATAACAATGGATTTAATGGCAACAATGGCGCACAAGATGGTGTTTTCTCTGAGTCTGATTACTACGAGTCACCTGAGCATGTTTATGAAAGCATGCAGCAAAACTACTTTAAACAAAATCAGCCCCGTGGTGCATTTAAGCCTACCCAAGATCAGCGCTTTGCCAATGAGTATGCATCTCCTGCAACTTGGGCAGTAAGCCAGTCTAATCGCGGCTTTAATGGAGCTGCTCGTTCTAATCAGAACATGAGCAATAATGTCTTTGACTCAGCATCTCAAGCTCATAACTATATCGATGAGAGTAATGCATTTGCTCCTGTAGCAGGTCGCAATGTGTCTGCACATGGCAACACCGGACACATACAACCAATGCGTTCTGACGCTACTGCGCAAAGTGACTTTGATCCTTTT
Source organism: uncultured Anaerobiospirillum sp. (assembly GCF_902485895.1). Lineage (NCBI taxonomy): Bacteria > Pseudomonadati > Pseudomonadota > Gammaproteobacteria > Aeromonadales > Succinivibrionaceae > Anaerobiospirillum > uncultured Anaerobiospirillum sp. The sequence goes on from NZ_CABTML010000064.1 coordinate 11,749, forward strand.
GCCAAGCCATCTTTTGAAGCTCCAGTAAATTCAAATCAAGATCCTTATGCAGATAATGCTCGTCTCTTTGCTGGCAATCGTGGCAAATCAGAAGCTCCGCAATACCTCTCTCCTGGTGTGCACTCCGATCGCGATCCAGAAAATCGCTATGAGCATCTGACCAAAGATCGACCAATTAGTATTGATAAAGAAGAGGTTGAGCGTCGCTCACGTGAGATCTGGGGTGAAAGCTCTGAGCAAAACGTTGCTCAAGAAGCACTAGAGCGTGAAACTCATACCATGATCTATGGTATGGATAACAGCGCCCGCGCAGTTAAGGGGATTAATGAGCGCGATATGGGAGCTCCTTTATCTAGCTTGTCTAGTGAAGCTTCTCCTTTTGTAACTCCTGGTGTACCAATCAACAATGCTATGCAAAATGATGTTGCCCCTGAATCTTCACAAGAGAGTGTGGCCACTTACATCAAAGAAGAGAACCCAATCTACACTGCAGGCATTGAGGGTAATAATCCACGTGAGATGAGATTATTAAATCCAACTGCGCCATCTACCATTATCAATGGTCTATCTTCTGATGAGCACATCAATAATCCTTCAAACGCCACTCCAATTAGTGCCATAGTACAAAAGTCGCTGCTCAATGCAGCTCAGCAAAACGCATCAGCAGGAGCGAATACCAATCCATATGCCAAGGCTTTTGCCGCTTTAAACAAGACAAATGAGAATCATACTAAGATTTCAGGACAATCTTCTGCCATGAATCAACGTCATGACAAGGAGCCTGAAGTATCCACCATGATCTCTCGCGGCACTGCAGCAGTTGCCTCAGGACCTGAGAACTTTGCTAAGGCAAACTACAACACTGCTATTTCTGGCAACAGAGCGGCTGCCTTTAGTCAGAACAACAACCTCTCCAATAAGGCTACTGTACTTACTTTAGGCAATAAGGTAATCGATGATCCTTACTCTAAGTTCAATCAAGCACAGTCTCGTGCCTCTGAGCTTTCAGGCAAGGGCACCTCTTTTAACTTCTCATTTACTAGTACTAGCGGTCGTCCGATGTCTCCATCACAGGCTGCATCAAATCGCTCTGCAGCTATTGGTGTAGGCTCTAGCGCAGGTGATGCAGTGGCATCGGCTTTTGCTCAGGCAGGTCATTCCCATATCGAAGGTAACGGTTCTGCTGCTTTAAATAGGGTAGTTAGTGCTACTGCTCTAGCTAAGGCCGGAAGTGATGTTACTGAGGCAAGTGCCGAGGCTATTTCTAAGGCTGTAAGCTCCCTTGCATCTGAAATCGCTCTTACAGAAAACCAGGCTAAGAGCGGCACTTTATTTGGTGCTAGCACTAAAGATAAGACTGTACTTGGCGATCATACTGGTGCTGCAGTACTTTCAGGCAAGACTAAAGTCGATAGCGACAAAACTTCCGAGTCAGTTAAAGCACTTGGCTCTACTACTGTCGATATCTCAGGCTTTGTTGATCCTTGGCTTACTGATAAAACCCTCCCTGAGAGCAATAAGAGCAAAGACAAGCCAACTTTCTTTGCCGATGATGATAGCTTTAAGCCTAAGCAGAAGACTGAGTTTATGGAGGTCAATCCGCTTGAGGACTTAGCTCCATCACAGCCAGATAGTGAAAGCATTGACATGGAGCTACCAGAGCTTTCCTCTGATAGTCCATTAGAAAGCCTTGACGATATTAAGAAACTACACGAGCTTACTGATCTTGATGATGACGATGATTTCTTAGGAGCCGTGGATCATACTGCAGGCAATAAGAAAGAATCCAAAGAAGAAGGCATCAGAAAACTTAACTTTAACCCACTGGCAACCCCTGTCTCATCTGGTCCTGAGTTTACAATCCGTGATGAAGACATCTTAAAGCCACAAACTGACACCATTGCTCAGGCCGCGTCTAAAGCCAAAGAAGCAGCTCGAGCTAATCTTAAGCATAGTGATCCTAAGGGTGATTTAAGTAACTCTACTAAACTATGGGGCCTTGAAAATGGCGCTGTAGATGCCTTTAGCAAACTTACTCAAGCTGCAGACAAATTAAGCGCTCAACAAGACCATGGCATGAGTGCTGAGGATAAGGATCTGAACGAACGCGAGTTCATGGATTTTGCAGCCTCACAAGGAGATCTTACCTCCTCTTATAACAGTGAAGGTCAAAACAATTATGAGCCGCTGCAGAAGAATCCTGCTATCAACTTGAACAACTACTTACTGCGCTGCCGCAGTGGTATTGGTCAGTGTCTGTACTTAGTACAAAGTGGTCTCTCTTTAGATGTGATTGACGGTTTTAACTTGGGCTATGACGCTTACTTTAAGACCGAAAACCATGCCTATGGCACATACAATCCTTTAAGACCAGCAGGCTCAAGAAGCTATCCAGCACTGATTATCCCTCTGTCAGCTGATAGCTATGTAGCCTATAACATTCAAAGCCTGCCAACTAAAGCAGGCCCTGGTGCAGATGATCCTGTTCACCACTATATTGGCAAGTCTACTGGCTTTAACCTGCAGGTGTTAGATGATACTGAAGCTAACGCTATCTTTATCTGTGCAGGCGAGCTCGATGCACTGTCATTACTAAGCTTAGGCCAGCAAGCTTTAGCTATTGGAACTCCGCTTAACGCTATTCATGTGCTTGAGCACTTACAGCAGCTCTTTAGCTCCGGCAAGTTAGGCTCTAGATCGCAAACCACTTTCTATATCTGCATGCCACAGCAAGAAAAGCAGTGGAAAGATGCCTCAGAGGCGCTACAGGCAGGCATGAGTGCCTTTAACCTCAATGCCCATCCATTAACCTTGCATAACCCATACAAGAGTATCCACCAAGCTTTAGTAGCTGATCGCAATGCGCTGCAAGATAGGCTCAATAAGTTAAGGGAGATCTCTGAGGTTACCTTGCAAGAGGCAGTACATGCAGAAGGCGTACAAGGTTTAGTACTGTCCTTACAGTCTTTGGCTAAACTCGAGCTTTCGGCCATGATGTACACCTTAAGCAGCCCTGCTGCAGCGCTCTCACGCTTAGTTATGGCAAGCCTCATTGAGAATAAGAACCGTTCTATTCTCTATGCAGGTAGCAAGATGCAATGGCAAATGCTCTGCTCTTTACTTAGCTTTACTCCAAATAGCTTTGATAAGAATAGCCATTACTATCGTGCGCGTTTCTTAGAAATGCCTTTAGATTTAAACGCAGACATCATGGATGCAGCTTTAAATCATGGTTTGCAGGCAGCTAGCTTCAATGGTTTAAATAATCCAGTACTCATGGTGGATACTTTTGCTTATGACAACGATCTGTGCGCTAAGCTTTCCCCTCGCTTAGCTCAGCTCTCTGTCGAGTTTAATACTTCAATCATGGTCTGGTGCTCACAAGAGCAAAGAAGCATCTTTGAGGGTAACTCCTTGCAGACTATCGAGATGACGCAAGGTAATGAAAACGAAATCGTCTTCACTACTTTAGATAGCTCTTGCCGTACCCATGTGTTTTCGACTATTTCAGGCTAGCAGAAAACTAAAATAGTCCAAAGCACGAAACCATCTTCCAAAGGCATTGCATAGCAATGCCTTTGTGCTTTATAGCAACTAACAAGCTCCAATCTCGGCAACACTTAAAGCTTGACGGTACTCTATCAAACACATTAAAACCTGATAGCGCTTTATCAAACGACTTACAGCCTGAAGGCACTTTATCAAATGATTTAAAGCCTGATAGCGCTTTATCAAACACATTAAATCGCAAAAGCGCATCAGGCCATGGGCTGTAAAGCTCATAAACAGTAAGTGTTAAGACTTGTTTTTTACTTTAAAGAGGAGCACGCCATTAAGTTGATACAATGGCGCCTTAAGTTTTTGGTTCAATGATATTTTTTGTAGGCCTAATTTTAAGATCATAACCTTGCCTTGGTATGTGGCTATCTACAGCTAGAGCTAAGATCTTAGTTTTACTACCTTAGGCAGACTTATTTGGTAAATGGAGCGGTCGCGTGATTAAACTAAATGCAGCACAAAGTGAAGCCGTAACCTACACTTCAGGTCCATGTTTAGTGCTTGCCGGTGCAGGCTCTGGTAAAACCAGAGTTATTATCACCAAGATCGCCTACCTGCTGCGTAACTCTCTGGCGCAAGCCTCTGAGATCTTAGCGGTGACCTTTACCAACAAGGCCGCTGCTGAAATGCGTGAGCGCATCTCGCTTGAGGTTGATGAACAAACCGCTAAAGCGCTGACTATCTCTACCTTCCACTCTTTAGGACGTATTATCCTAAAAGAACAAGCTGCGCTCCTTAAACTTGGCCGTAACTTCTCTATCTTTGATGATGCTGATTCCTTTAAGGTCATAAAGCAGATCATCTCTAACGACTTTCCGAATTTAAAAGATGGCAATTCTAATGAATACATTAGCCAGATTTGCCACAAGATCTCAATGTGGAAAGGTGAGCTTAAAACCCCAAAAGCGGTAGCTAAAGATCCACATGCCGATGTGATTACTACTGAGATCTATAGAAAGTATGCCGAGTATTTACGTGCCTGCAATGCCGTTGATTTTGACGATCTCATCTTTATTCCTACACGACTACTCTTGCTGCGTGAAGATGTTCGTGAGTATTACCAAAAGCGTTTTCGCTACATCTTAGTGGACGAGTATCAAGATACTAACCACACACAGTACTACCTGCTCATGTGTTTAGTGGCAGGCACGCAACGCTTTACTGTAGTGGGCGATGATGATCAGTCTATCTATTCTTGGCGTGGTGCACGACCTGAAAACATCAAAAAGCTTACTGAAGACTTTCCTGAGTTAAAGGTTATTAAGCTTGAGCAAAACTACCGCTCAACCTCACGTATCTTGCGCTGCGCAAACTCGATTATTGCTAACAATCCTCACCTTTTTGAAAAGACTTTATTCTCAGGTCTTAGTGAGGGTGAAAAGATCAAAGTAGTCACCTGTGACGACAACGATCATGCTTGTGATTACGTGGCTGCAGAGATCTTAGGCCAGCATTTTGATAAGAAAAACTCATGGGCACACTATGCCATTCTCTATCGCTCAAACTCTCAGGCACGCGATATGGAAAAGGCACTCTTAAGTGCTCATATTCCATGCAAGATCACTGGTGATACTGGTTTCTTTGCGCGTATGGAAGTTAAAGACATCATGGCCTGGTGCCGCGTGCTAGCTAACCCTCGTGATGATGCAGCACTACTGCGCGTTATCAACATTCCACAAAGAGGTATCGGTGCACAGACCATCAAAGCCATGACTGATCTGTCACATAAGTTTAATCGCTGCCTCTATGACTGTGCATGCTCAGTAGAGCTTCAGCAAATGCTCAACAAAACGCAGCAAGATGCTATGGCAGGCTTCTTAGGTCTGCTTGTGGGCCTAAGACGCAAGCTCAATGAGCGCGATGATCTGTACGTGTGCCAAAACCTCATTGAAACCATTGGCTATGTTCGCTATCTCAAAGCCGACAACTCGCCAAACGCTCTTGAATGGAAGATGAAGAATGTTCAGACGCTCATGAGCTGGGTTGAAGAGCTCGTTGAGGGCAAAAAAGGTGACAAACTTTCTTTTGCCGATGCAGTAGAGCGCCTTGGACTTCGCGAGATGATGGATAAGCGTACCGATGAAGATGGCGATAATGCTGTACAAATGATGACCTTGCACGCCTCTAAGGGACTAGAGTTTCCTTATGTGTTTCTCATCGGTATGGAAGAAGGCCTATTGCCGCACCGTACCTCTATTGATGAGAACAATATTGAAGAGGAACGACGCCTTGCCTATGTGGGCGTTACTCGAGCGCAAAAGGAATTGACCTTAGTGCGTTGTCGTCAACGTAAACATGGTGGCGGCATGATTCAACCAGAGCCGTCGCGCTTTATCTTTGAGATGCCGGAGCAAGACATTTGCTACATCAACCAATCTGAAGGCGCAGAACAAGATAGTTCTACCAATCTTAAAGATATTGGCCGTGCTATTGCCATGCTCAAAGATTCCCTGACAGATGAGCAAGCTAAACGTCTTGAGAGCGAACGTGCGCAAGCGGCAAAGGAAGCTCTCATGGATGAAGATCGCTCTCAGGCTGAAAAAGATGGCCTTACACCAAAAGCCTACTAAATAGCGATCTTATACTTTCCCTGAGCTAAGCTTGCCAAACCCATCTAAGATAACTGTACTATTGTCATAGTAATACGAGCCTAGTGGCGCAGATTTTAGCTATCACGTGAAACATAAGGACTTTCATGCCAAGCTTACAATGGCTGCAACAATACCAAAAGATTAAGCACCAACTAGACTGCTCTTACGATCTAGAAGAGCAGTTTAGAAAAGATAAGATCGGATCTATGGAAGTTAAGCATTTAGATATAGGCATGCTTAACTGTCCTAGTGGAAAGCTTATCGCATGCGATCCCATGACATCACTTATGGACGCACCTGCACTGCTGCAGACGATTGAAAGGGGCCTATACAAAGTCAAAGTGTGCGTAGTGCCTACCAAAAGATATGGCGATCGCTATTCTTGCGTAAAACTTGAGATCACCGATGAGATACCGGTGCGCTACGAGCTGGGTGTTACAGGCATTGAAGATCTTGAGTGCGATCTTGATGATGATCTTTTGGAAAATGAGGTCTTTGGCTTTGGCGTTGATACAGCTACAGCCTGCCTTTGCGATGTACAAGCTCAATTAGACTTTCAACAATATTGGACCAAACACGTAGCAGAGAAACAAGATCATGAACCTTATGAGTATCACTTTAGCGCTCTCATGGCACAAAATGCAAAAGCTCATCCCCTCTATCAAACCTCATTAGGCGACTGGCTTAACTACACCATACCCCATAGCTCATTTAACATCACCATGTTTACTACAGGCTTTGGCGATGGCTGCTACCCTGTCTACTTTGGCTACAATGCTAAAGATCAAATCTGTGCTGTATATATCTCATTCTTTGATATACAAGAGTGCTTTGATTAGACCAACTGCCCCAAGCTTTTTCACTTGTTCTCATACTTCTTAAGGGCTGAGGCGTGTAGGTACGAGATAGCTCTATGATTGAATACATTAAACTCTATTGGTCAGATGCAAGCACTGACGATCCATGCATCATCTTATATGAAGTGAATACAGACAATGATCGCCTTGCCATGCGCTCTATCGATATCTTTGCAGATGGCACTAGCACTAACATAGATGATCTCTACGCCACAGCCATAGAAATCACCCCTATTCCGACGGTCGAAGAGCTAAACCGCCATGAATGGGGTGAAAATTTTAAAGCTGAACTCATTGATAAAGACGAATTTGAAGCGATCTGGGATAAACAACTCCCATGCATCTACTCACGCAAATCTAGTACACATCACATTAGCTAATGCCCCATAGTTCCTTTTATTTATACTCAGATACAATCATCTAAGATCTCACAACATATTTATGCATGTGATAATGACTATTTATGGGGATTTGCCATGCCGCTTAAGTACAAGTGTGAAGAGTGCGGAACGCCACTAGGCTATGAAGGCCTCTGTTGGCGCTGCAAAACACAAAAAGAACGCGCTGAAATTCTATCTTGGACAAAGAATAAGATTGCTAAGACACAAGAGCACTTAGAGCAAAACATCGAAAAGCTCGATAACTACGATAATCCAGAAAATGCCATGTTCTGGGACTTACTAGGCTGCCATGATGCAATCACATCAAACATGCAACGCCTAGCTGCTCAAAAAGAAGTCTATGATGAAGAAGCCTTATATTACAAAGCTCCAGCTGATGTTAGAGATATGCTTATAAATGCTCTTAAACAAACTGAGAGCTCTAATGAGGCATCAGAACTGATGTGCTGTCTAGCCATGCAAGGTGACGATAGGGCACTTGAGACCCTCTTAGATTTAGAACTTAATCCTAGGCCGTGGCGAAAGTCTTTGTATGTTGATCCATCTTCGTATGCCCAATGCGGTGGCTGGACCTTTAACAAAGATGGTACAAGAGAAGTTCTCAACTTCGATACTGCCTATGCGATGGTCAAAGCTGAAGATGATAACTCATCTTCTCCTGTCAGCATTGGTCGTATTCGTGAAGATAAATGCCCTCATTGTGGTGGCCATCTTGTCGATATACTCGTTTTAGATGGCACCGATGAACGCCTTAAATATTTAGGTATTAATGGCGCCTTCACTGCTACTTGCTGCCCAAATTGCGTGGGCTTCTATACAGGCCCTGGCTTTAGTCGTTATAACCTGGACGGCACTTCTGAGTTAATTCCATCTAAGCTGTTTGATGGAGCAGAGTCTATGGAATGCTATATCAGTGAAGAAGACTATCAGGAGTTGTCGCATAATAATTTAGTACTCTCTAAGCAGAGCGTACCTCTCTTCTACGGTCAACAATGGACGGATGTAGCCACTATTGGCGGTTTTGTAAACTGGGTACAAGACTGGGAATACACCGTATGCCCCGAATGTGGCAAGACTATGAAGCTCATTGGCCAAGTTCCATGGGATAGCGTGTTCGATTGCGCTGAAGGTACTTTATATATTGAGTTCTGCCCTGATTGCCAGATTGTCTCAATGATCCATCAGCAAACTTAAGATCATACGCCTACCTTAATACTCAACCTTCTATCACCCCTCTAAGCAGCTTGTCATCAAGCTGCTCATGAAGAGCAATGCATAAATCTACTGTCTTTGCTCAACACAACAACCTTCGTGTCTATAAGCTGCGCTTTTGTAAGTTGTACGTGCCTCGACAATACATTTTTCATTACCACTAGCTGGGTAACAAACTTACATTAAGGCTTATTTTTCTACTTAGAGGCTATAAAAACGCACCGTTCTTGTGCTGTTTGTGACTGTGTTTCAGATCTGTGATCTAAAGTCATAACTAATAATTATGGATAGCCCCTGCAGTTACTGACGCCCAAAGTCGCTAAAAGATGCTGTTTAATCGTGTTTATCGAGAAAGATTGCATCTCATGATGAGCGTATTTTACTTGTCACTTTGCTGTTTTAACGTCTTGCACATTTTTGTCATCTACACCCTAAAAGCGGTATTATTATCTAAGTGAACAATTAACAAGCATCACAACAACTACAAGGAGATGTCATGCTTAAGAACGTCAACCCTACCAAGACTCAGGCTTGGAAAGACCTTTTAGCTCACTTCAATGAGACCAAGGGTCGTACCTTAAAAGATCTGTTTGCCTCTGACTCAAAGCGCTTTGATGAGTTTTCATTAAGTGTGGGCAATGGCGATATCGTAGCTGATTACTCCAAGAACCTGATTGACGAGAAGACCATGTCTTTACTCGTTAACCTTGCTAATGAGTGCGGTCTTAAAGAAGACATTGAAGCCATGTTCCGTGGCGACAAGATCAACTGCACTGAAGATCGCAGCGTACTTCACACTGCTCTGCGTAACTTCTCTGGCAAGCCAGTTTTAGTTGATGGTAAGGACGTAATGCCTGATGTACAGGCTGTTCTTGCCAAGATGAAAGGCTTTTGTGAGCGTGTTATTTCTGGTGAGTGGAAAGGCTACACAGGTAAGGCTATTACCGACATCGTAAATATCGGTATCGGTGGTTCTGATCTTGGCCCTTGCATGATTACAGAGGCCTTAACTCCATATCACAACCACTTAAAGACCAACTTTGTATCTAACATCGACGGTACTCAAATCGCTGAGACCTTAAAGAAAGTAGATCCAGAGACCACCTTATTCTTAATCGCCTCTAAGACCTTCACCACTCTTGAGACCATGACTAATGCTCACACTGCACGTGATTGGTTCTTAAAGAGCGCAGGTGACATCAAGCACGTAGCTAAGCACTTTGTGGCCTTATCTACTAATGCTAAGGGTGTATCTGAGTTCGGTATCGACACTGACAACATGTTCGAGTTCTGGGACTGGGTTGGCGGTCGTTACTCCTCATGGTCTGCAATTGGCTTATCCATCGCTTTAAGCTGTGGCTACGACAACTTCGAGCAGCTCTTAAAGGGCGGCTTTGAGATGGACGAGCACTTTGCAAGCGCTGAGTTTGACAAGAACCTGCCTGTTATCCTCGCCTTAATTGGTATTTGGTATAACAACTTCTACGGTTTTGCTACTGAGGCTATCTTGCCATACGATCAGTACATGTATCGCTTCCCTGCTTACTTCCAGCAAGGCAACATGGAGTCTAACGGTAAGAGTGTAGATCGTGATGGCAATGCAGTTGACTATGAGACTGGTCCTATCATTTGGGGTGAGCCAGGCACTAACGGTCAGCACGCTTTCTACCAGCTCATTCACCAGGGCACTAAGGTAATTCCTTGCGATTTCATCGCTCCAGCACGTACCCACAACCCTCTTGGTGATCACCACGTTAAGCTCTTATCCAACTTCTTTGCTCAGACTGAGGCTTTAGCTTTTGGTAAGACCAAAGAGCAAGTTGAGCAAGAGTTCTTAGCTAAGGGCAAGACTTTAGAGCAAGTTAAAGACATTGTTCCATTTAAGGTCTTTGAGGGTAACCGTCCAACCAACTCTTTATTAGTTAAAGAGATCACTCCACGTACCTTAGGTATGCTCATCGCTATGTACGAGCACAAGATCTTCGTACAAGGCGCTATTTGGAACATCTTCTCATTCGATCAATGGGGTGTTGAGCTTGGCAAGCAGCTGGCTTTAAAGATCATCCCTGAGCTTGAGAACGATGAGGTTATCTCCTCTCACGATAGCTCCACCAATGGCCTTATCAACGCTTACAAGAAGCTCAAATAATAAGCTATCTTCTTAGTACAACAAATACTACAAAAGCCTAGAACATTAATCATTTGATGCTCTAGGCATATAAAAAAGCCCAGTGCTCCGATGAACACTGGGCTTTTTTTTGTTTTGGTGCGGACAACATACGCTCAGTATACTTACGCACTGTATCTGTACGATATTTGGGGGGTATTAAAATAAAACTGGCATAACTATTATGAACCGCATGTTTATCAGTTTTTTGGAAACATGCACATGAATAGACTAAAACAAGCCAGACTGCATCATATGCAAGAAGGTCTCTCTTGGAGGGGGCTATGATCATCCCTCAAGACTGCCTCATCTATATGGTGAATACCCCGATATCAGCCCGCTATGGCATACCAACTATGTTCGA
>NZ_CABTML010000065.1:0-13087 GCF_902485895.1 uncultured Anaerobiospirillum sp.
AAAAGATAATTGTCTTTTATATGCCATTCTTAAATTATAGACACAACTCCCCAATGTCAGGGTCTTGTTAACTTTGTGATAATTGCAGACGCAGCTGATTGGCGTCATTATCAAGCTGGGCAATTGTCATGGAATCGAGGTTTAAAGCTGCAGCTAAGTCGCTTAAGTAACGACGTTCCATGTCGTTATCAGCAACAATGGCAGTAGCTGAAAGTCTGTAAATATCAAATGCCTGCTGCTGATTTGAAACCTTGGAAGCTAATGCCTTAGGATCAAGCGGTGCATTTAAGAACTGGCTGATAGTGGCATTGAAGTTTGAATCTGGGCTTACAGTTTGAGCAGTCTTTAAGATCATCTCTTGCTCTTGACGATCGATATGACCATCAGCACGAGCAGCAAAGATCATGGCCTGTAAAATGAGCTTGCCGGCATCATCATTTGGCAGAGCTAATGGCTGGTTTTGCTGTGCAGCATTGTAAGCGGCAAAAGGATCATCAGATGGAGCGCTCTGACCATAACCGCCTTGAGCACCATAGCTACCTTGTGGAGCGCCATAACCGCCTTGAGGGGCACCGTAAGTTCCTTGTGGAGTGCCATAACCACCTTGAGGGGCTCCATAGCCACCCTGAGGTACATTGGCAGCCTGATCTTGGGCCTTGCGGCTATTAGACCAGTTATCGTACATCTTGTAAGCAAGGGCTGCTAAAGCTGCTGAACCACCAACTACGGCAACATTCTTAGCGGCTTTTTTAACACCCTTTGAACCACCAAACAGAGCGCCTACTAAGCCGCCTACGCCTGCAGCGCCAAGCATGCCAGCACCTGATGGGATATTTGATGGAATATTCTTACCAACGGTATCTTTTAACTTGCCGAAAAGGTCGCTCATAGTCACTCCGTATGCGTGGTGATACTTAAACCAAATAGCGACGAAGTATCGAAACAGGAAAAAGGCTTCGTCGCCCTGTGTGAACTTATTATTTCTTAACTAGCTTAGGGAAAACTTAGAAAGCACACAAAAATCCGACATTTGCTTAAAAATTATCAAAAGTGTGACCATCGACATTTATTTACAAAGATCACAGAGTCTCATGCAATTAAGAGCTAGCTGAACAAGATGCTGCTTATTGCAACGAGCGATGCGGTAGATGAAGTAAAAGAATGCTAGACACAATTACTTAGGCACATAAACATCGTTGAACAGATGAATGGCAAGCCATGATGGGTAGGCGAGCAAAGAAAGAGAGGGAAAATGTAAACTTTGCAGATATAGGAAGGTTGCAAGAAAGGCGAGGGCCACTCTTAAGCAAGTTAAGAGTGACCCAAAAAAAGAGTGCGCATGTGAGATGACATGGTGCGCTAAAAGAGCGTCTTTTTGTTAGATGGTGGAAGCAAAGAGCTCTTGAAGCTTAGCTGCTGCAACTTCCTCATCCTCACCTTCGATGGTGACGGTAACTTCCCAGCCGCAACGAATACCTAAGCCCATGAGCGCAAAGATACCGCCCTTTAAATCGGCAGTCTTGCCATGGGCGTCGATGGTGATCTTGCTCTTGAAGGACTTAGCTTCTTTAATCAGTGCACCAGCTGGGCGTGCATGAATGCCGTCACGATCTTTGATGGTATAGGTAAATTGTTGCATCTTGAGTCCTAAATGAAACTACGAAAGATTAGCCTGCGCCATTTCTAGAGCGATAAGCACTAGAGCATGTGAACACAAACATAAGTAAGAGAGTGCTCATTAATTTGGCATGTATAAGTAATATGTAGTCACTTACAGTAAACAAAGCAAGTTATGGTCAGTTAAGTTGTTAGCTACAACACATAACTGCTTGTACAATACAATTAAGTTGGCGCAAAAGTTCAAGACTTGCCTACGAAGGCACAAGTCATTGGATTAAATCTTTTATTTTACCATGCAAGAGCACATTACAAGCTAACTGTGCATAAACAGCCTCAAAAATCGCATCTAAATGAGATTTACATAGGATGGTTGTTTAGGCCACTTAGCCTGCACTAGAAGCGTCACGCTGCACTACTTAACGTTTGTCGTCTAAAGAGAACCATTAATCAGGAGAGCTAGATTGGGACACATGTTATACCATGAGGACAAAGACGATCCTATTAATGGGGATAGCGAGGTTAAGGGAATTGACCTTAACGAAGTACTTGATCTTAATGCACCGTACAGTTTTGTCTTTAGGATGGGATCAGATTCATTTAAAGATGAGGGCATCTTTAAAGGAGACTTTCTGGTGATACGTCGAGACATTATTGCTGAGCCTGGACAAATAGTAGCGGTGAAGGTGAATGGCAAGTTTTCCTTGCGTAAGTTTGCCTTTTTTGAAGATGCATTGCTTAAGCATGAACAGGGCTTGAATAACTACGTTAGCTACTTTGATGATGGCAGGCCAAACTTTGAGATTTTTGGGGTAGTCAGTAGTGTCTTTAGAAAGACCTTACACAAACAGCATCTAAGCAAGCCTTCAGACAAACTAGCCTAGGCCTCTGAAGCCTGACATTTGCAATTTACTCTACATTTATTGCCGCAAGTGCCAATAAGCGTTGGTCGTTGTGATGGCTGTGATCTTAAGATCCTATATGCCTATGATCTTAGGACGTCGCTTGTTCTTATATTCACTTTAGGCTGTGATCTTTGTGCCTTATATGCAGCTAGTATCAGCGGAGCTTTTGCGTCTATTTAAGCAAGAGCGCCGCAGCTGAGTTATTTGCATCTTAGTTTTAGTGATGGCTTTGCAAACAATGGTGGTGATCTTGTGATCGCATGGTATAGACAGGTATAAATTAGTGTGATCTTGTGATCTGTAACTCACTCATAATCATTATTTCGGTATTCTTTTAGCATAATAAGCTGTAAATCAACAGATAAGGCCTTGTTTTGACTTTCTCTCAGTGGCAAGCAAGAGTGTATCTAGTGATGGTTAAAACGATCTAATATGGATCACGTTGGACTTAGCTAGCAACTATGATTGTCCATGCCTTTAAAGCTATTTTGCACTCATGTGGTGCAAAAATGATGGCGGTATTGAATAGTCAGTGATTTTGTAGATTCAAAATATACAATTAACTTTACACTTTTTCTAGTTAAGAGCATAGTGTAGTGTTGACTCAACAAATTCAATAATGTTTTTAGCAGTTTGTTGAGTCTTGTTGTTCACGTGGATCCAATGTAAAGGACTAATTGCTATGCTTGTTTAAGCGACTTTTTGACTCATATGGATATACTTGTTTTGAGACATAGAGCAAGCTTGTTACTAAGGTGGAGTGGCTGCAAATTTGTTCATTGGGTTGATTAGGTTACGTTGTATCAAGAGCTATATTGCGATGTTTGACGTGTAAACTAGATTGAAGTTGTGATGTAGCTTGTATTATAAGTTACTAAAGTTCGCTAAAATCCATACCCTAGTCAGTCTATATAACTGGCAGAATATGCGCTTACTGTTGTACACTAAACATCCATTGTTAGTATAAATGTAAGTTTAGGTAAAACGTTCCTACATGCTTATGCCTGAAGTTGCAGTTTTGCTTTTACTCATGATTTATTCTTGCAATAGTACGTTAAGTTGAGTAATACAAAGCTAGATAGGTATTATCCAAGTTAACCGTTATCCGTAGCTTTTTTAGCTATTACGTGAAGTGTATGAGAGTTTTTATAACCATACTATGCGATGATAATGTCTATTGTGTCCAAATATTTAAGCATTCAAGTGTAGATGATTTATATATTGCTTGATATTTAGATGTGCCATATATGGTTATTTGAATGCATGAGATTACTGTCTCGTGCTATTAGTTTGTAACAGACATAAGTATCAAACGGGTGCTGTTTCTTTTTTAGATTCAGTATTTTTCGTTCTTTGAGGAGCTTTTCTTATGTTCAAGAGCCTGAGCATAAAAGGTAAGATGCTATCGGGATTCGGCTTTGTGATTTTGATCGCGTTAACCGTGGCTAGCATTGCTGTTTTCTCAATTATGAGTGCTTCTAGAGTAGGTAACGACGTTCGTGTCTTAGTAACTAAAGACATCGCCGCTATCTTCGATGTGCATAAGTCATACAATTCCGTTCACCGCTGGTTACACATTTTACAGGCTAACCCAGATGCCAAGATGGTTTCTGAAGGTTTTGATTATGTTAAGAGCCTCGATCGTGTTATTGATACTCTGCCAACCCACAAGTATGTTGATCTGACTAACGATACTCGTCAGTCATTACGTACTTTAGTTGATGTGCTGCAAAACAGCAGTTTCAAGACTTTAGTAATGGAGGGCCAATATAAAGAGGCCGATAAAGTCTTCTTAGTTGAAGTTTTACCTTCACTGTCAGCTTCTAATACCAATCTTTCTAAGCTCATCTACAGCTATACCAATGATGTAAACCACATGGTAGTAGAGCTTGATATGACTGAGTATTTGTACATCACTCTCGTAGTTGCAATTGGCGGTACCATTCTGGCTCTGTTCATTGCCTATGTGCTGTACAGCTACATCGTTGAAAGCACCTTGGGCATTAAAGACGCTGCAGAGCGTATTAAGAGCGGTAATTTCAAGATCAAGTTTGACGAGAGCAAGTTACACAAGGATGAAATCGGTGCCATCTTTGCCACATTTAAAGAGACTGCTTTCACTTTAAATCGCGCTATTGCTCGTACCATTGCTATTTCTGATGCTTTAAGAACTAGCGCACAGACCTTAAACACTGCTTCTGTTGCCGTTATTTCTGGTGCTAAGGAATCAGAGAGTCGTGCTCTTACTGTTGCAGCAGCATCTGATGAAATGGTATCTACCACTGCTGACATCGCTAAGAACTGTCACAACGCTCAGAGCACCTCAGAGGTTGCACGTGTTGAGACTAACAACGGTGTAGATAAGGTTAGAGCCACTGTTACCCGTATTAAGGAGCAGGCTGAGACCTCTCGTGAGGACGCTTCTAAGGTTATTCGCCTTGCAGAGCAGTCACAGAAGATTGGTTCTATCGTTGGTACCATTGAGGATATTGCCGCTCAGACTAACTTACTTGCACTGAACGCTGCTATTGAGGCTGCTCGTGCTGGTGAGGCAGGTCGTGGCTTTGCCGTGGTTGCTGACGAAGTTCGTGCACTGGCATCTCGTACCGCTGCATCTACTAAAGAAATTATTGCAATGGTTGCTGGTGTTAAGGCTGACTCCGAGCAGGCTACCTCATCTATGAACGAGTCTGTTGAGCAGATGAACTCTGTTGCAGAGGAAGCCTCTGACTTAGAGAATACTCTGTCTAACATTCGTGATGCTGTTAATAACGCAAACGATCAGATTATTCAGATTTCTACTGCAGCTGAAGAGCAGATTAACGCTACTAGCGAAATCTCTAACAACATGCAGGGTATCTCTGAGATGGCTCAGCAGTCTGTAGACGTGGCCTCTAATGCAGCTAACGTTGCTGATTACTGTACCAACCTCATTAATGGTCTGCTTGAAGAGCTCGACTTCTTCACTATTGACGAGTCTCAGATTGACAAGCGTGACTTAAACTTCAAGCGTATTGATGCTGACGTTGCCAAGGCGATTGAAAAGTCTGCAGCCCAAGCTCAAGAGAACTTAGATAACTTAACTAACGTGAAATCTTAAATCAGGCAAGGCATAGCAACAGCTATGTTCTTAGCTCCTCAGCCTGATAAAGCTAGTTAGATTATTAAAAGGCCTTCCAGATGCACTTTTGGAAGGCCTTTTGGCTTTTATACAAGACAAAAATTCAAGCCACTTATTTAGCTGCTCGATGATTAGTGCACTAAGTTCAGCTCTATTTAGCTATTTAGTTATTGCAATGTAAGCTGCTCTGATATGTAGATGTTTATACAGATGGTTCGCACATAGACGGTGGACATCTAAGACACATAAATGCACAAATAAAAGTGAACTCCATCAAAGGATATGCCCTGCAAACTCTATTAATCTGTAATGGGCAGGTAGATATAACGCCTATATTGTATGAGGCTGCTTATCATTCTTAAGAAGTATAAAGGTGGCAATGTACACAAACATTGGGTATTGAAAGCAGCACTCATTTATACAGTATTGACAGTTGGGTGTGCTAAATTATGTTTAATAATATGGGGCGGGATGGTGTCTACTAGTTTACTAGTCGGCAAGAAAGTGAAGAATGTCAATGCTTATCTAGATATCAACTGCTCGATCAAATATGCATGGTAAACATTAACTTTTAACTAAGTTACTAATAAGTAAAGGTTGTATCTAGGTTTGCATATCTTGCTGTAAGCTCTGAAAGTTTTCTTGTATATGCACATTTAATGTGCGCTGCGTAAATTTATCAAAAAATTTGATAGAACTCACACCAAAAAAATAAAGCCACTCAAACTTGTCTTAGTTAGACAATCAAAATCTTTAACTTAAAAATGAGCAAGCCACTCCGATCCCGAAAAAATGCGGGCAGTACAAGCTTTTAGTTAAAGTGTTGATTATTTGTTATCAAAATTTGGCAGTCATCTTAGTGGGTTATTTAGATATTAATGGCACTGTTTGATATGCAAAATGCAACAAAACGCAAGAAAAATTTACTAGAAATCGTGATAGGATTTGTGTGTAGGCGTTGATAACCATAACGTTATCGATGTTTTGCCATGAAAGAAGATACGATGATTTAATAAGTCATCCTTTGATCCTTTCAAGCTTTGTTGTCTACATAAGGCACCTTGAATCAATCAAACATTTTTCTATTAAAGTACATATCAACTATGGTTGAGTTTGAGTTGCTGCTGTGAAGTTGCGCTTTATTATGTGCTAATAGGAAACCTGATTGTGTACTTCATGGTCTGTCAAACGTGAAGATGACCTTAGTATTTTTTTAATTGCAGCTGAATGCTTAGGTCTTTAGTTCATCCTCGAGTGTGGAGACAATCCAGGATGACTATCACATGAAGGTATAGTAGGTCGTGGCTACCTATGATCTTCAGGTTCTAATCTGAAGAGCGCCTACGACGGGGAGAAGAGGCGTAGTTGTACTTTTCCTAAGTATAGTACGATGAAGCTTCACATTATCTGGGGTCTTTACTCGTACATTCTGATAGAGTTTTACTCTGTTAGTGTGTAAGACAGGATACGTTCATGCTGAAAGATTTAAGTCTTAAAGGAAAGCTTTACATAGGATTCTCTTTAGTAATCCTGTTATCGGTAGTTATTGCAGTTATTGCCCTGTACGCAATGATCAAGACTACAAACCAGGAAAAAGAAGTTTTCCATATGGTTAATGATGGTATGGCAGGTACTTATGAAGTTTATAAGAAGTACAATGCTGTACACAGCTGGCTGCACAAACTGCAGGTTGAGTCTAATCCTCAAATCGTCAATGACGGTATCAGAGCTGTTAAAGAGCTCAAAGAGGCAAATCCTCATCTTTGTTTAGATATTGAGCCAGAGTTGGCGGCTAAGACTCTTAGGAGCATGGAGGCCTTAGTTGGCTCATTAGAAAACTCTAAGTTCGAAAGACAGCTTCTTGCCGGTCAGTATGAAGAGGCTCAAGTAACTTTCCTGTCTGACATTCTGCCTTACTCATCTGCAGCTAACGCTAACGTCGCAGCACTGGTAGTATCCTACACTAAGTACATTGCAACTGAGCTTGCTGAGCTTGATTTAGACCATCTGATTTATATAACTGCTATCATTACTCTCTTAGTGGTAATAAGCTCCATTGCGATTGCTAGCTCTATTTATCTGTACATCTCCAACAGCACTGCGGAAATCGTTCGTGTCGCAAAACTGCTTGAGAACGGTGACTTTAGACTTAATGTTGATGTAAGTAAGGTTCACAACGACGAAATTGGTCGCATCATCAAGTCATTTGACAAGATGGCTGGTACCTTAAACCATATCGTTGCAAGAACTATTGCTGTTTCCAAGCACCTGGAGAGTCAGTCAGATCTCTTAAATGAATCCTCATCTGCAATTAACACTGGCGCATCTTCAGCTGAGTCACAGTCTATTGCGATTGCAGCTGCAGCTGATGAGTTAGTATCTACCACTGGTAACATTGCTAAGAACTGTTTACGTGCACAAGAGACCTCCACTGACGCAAGCAAAATTACCGTTACTGGTATGGAAAAGGTTCGTGCAACTGTAAATCATATTAAAGAGATGGCTTCTTTCACTCGCAACGATGCTGATAAGGTTAACCGTCTTGCCGACCAGTCTCAGAAGATTGGCTCTATTGTTAGCACCATTGATGACATTGCTGCTCAAACCAACTTACTGGCACTCAACGCTGCTATTGAGGCTGCTCGTGCTGGCGAGGCTGGTCGTGGCTTTGCTGTGGTTGCTGATGAAGTTCGTGCTCTTGCCTCCCGTACCTCTGAGTCCACCAAAGAAATTTCAGCCATGGTGCTGTCGATTCAGAATGACTCTCAGGCAGCTACTGACTCCATGCATAACTCTGTTGACCAGATTGAACTTATGGCCAGCAATGCAGGTGAGCTTGAGTCTACCTTAGGCGAGATTGCTGATTCTGTACGTGATGTAAACAATCAGATTATCGAAATTGCTGATGCTGCAAACCAGCAAACTCAGGCAACTGCTGAAATTTCAGGCAACTTACAACACATCTCTGAGATGGCTCAGCAGTCAGTGGATGTATCCGGTAATGCAGCCGACGTTTCATCTTACTGTGTATCCTTAATCCAGTCCCTGTTAAATGAGCTGCAGTTCTTCCAATTAGATGAAAAACGCATCGATCCAAAAGACCTCGACGTAGCTCGTCACTCCGTTGGTGATGTAGGCAGCGCAAAGCACTAACCGTTTTAAAATACTCCATAATCTAAAGGGCTCAGCTGACTTTTGTCATCTGGGCCCTTTATTTTTATAGCCACTCAAACTACCACACGCAGCTGACTATAATGCCAGAATGCAGCCACTTAACTCACCTTCATCTACATGAGCCTAAAACCTCTATACTATGGCCTTTTAGGATTTAGATTGCATACATGAGTATGGTGCTTGACAGTGGGTATATACTAGAGATTTGTGTCACATACTTAATCCTTATGCTTATTTACCAAGTCGATAAGGACAGTTTAGGGAAATTATATGAAGTTAGCTGTTTACGGTTACGATACTATTGTCGGTAAGTTAGTTTTAGAAGAACTCGAGCAAGGCAAAATCGTTATCGAAGAATTCTTTCCGCTAAGCCCGCTGTCTGCAGAGTACGATGCTGTGCCTCTGTCTGGTAAGAACTACAAGATTGAGTGCGTCGACGAGTTTGATTTTGCTAAAGCGGATGCAGTGCTGTTTTTATCCACCAAGGATGAGTCAGAGCGACTTATTCCAAAAGCCCAAGCTGCTAATTGTGTGGTAATTGATAACAGCCATCTATTCTCTGGTGCTAAGGGCATACCTTCAATCGTTAAGGACATCAATCCAGAGAAGATTGTTGAAGTTAGAGCTAAGAAGCTTGCAACTGTTCCTCTTGCCCTTACCTCTCAGATTGTATTAGCTCTAAATCCACTGCACGACGAGTTTGGTGTGCGTAAGGCTGCGATTACAGCATTAGTTTCAGTATCAGAGCATGGTGAGCTTGGTACTCAAACTCTAGCCTCTGAGACCACACGTCTTTTAAACGGTATGTCTGTTGACGTAACCGATTTTCCTGCACAACTTGCTTTCAATCTCCACACTCGTGTAGGCGATATTAATGAAGAAGGTTCAAGCTTACTTGAAGATGAAGTGAAGAAGGAAGTCTTTGAGGTGATTGACCCTTTTAAAGACGGCATGTCACTTACCTGCATTCAGGTACCAACATTCTACGGCCACACCTTATCTGTGCATGTTGAGCTTGAGTATGATGGTTCTGTAGATGAGTTTAAAGAGGCACTGCGTAAGGCTCCTCACTTAGTCTTAGAAGAGGATATGGAAGAGACGACTCTTGTAACTCCAGTTACTTGTGCAGAGCTTGATAAGGCAGTCTATATTTCACGCGTGCGTAAGCAAGGTCGCGCTTCATTCGACTTTACTGCAGTTATGGATAACACTGCAGTTGGCGAGGCCGCTGCAGCTTTAGATATCCTTAAGATGCTTGCTTAAAACGGCTTATTTACAACAAAGGCAATTAATACACTGCTGCACATGACAATGTACTTAGCATATACATGCTTATGCGTAGCAGTTTTAAACTGTAAGCACCCATCAGTTGCAATTATAGAAGCTAGCTCAGCTTATTGAGATTAAGTAGATTGATTGTGTTGAGTATATAGAGCTTCGTTAGCACATGAGGTCAAAGACATAGCATATAAGCCATTGCAGCTAGATACATTTTGTTTGCATTGACATGCATGTGCAAATAAATGCGATAAATAGGCGGATTTGCTGTAAATAATCGTCTTTAAGTAGCCAAAATTACTGATGCACCTATAGTGCACTTATTGCAAATACTTTGGGCTTAGTCACGTTAGGATCACTAATATCAACCAAATTGGCCCTAAGTTAAGGCAAAACATATAGAATAGAAAACTGCACATGTTACAAATGTATAATCAAAGCTTGTGCGGTATGGATTAGCGCCTGTTGGAGGTTACATTCAATAACGTTTAGTTATCCTGTGACTTTCAATTGGACTAGTCTTAATTGCTGCATTGCAGCAAGATAGTGAATGGCATTTTTATCTTTTGATGAAAGTACGTCTATTACTATCAGCGGCAGGTGCCGTCGCTAGGAGAGAGTTAAGTTCATAATTGAGGCCCGTAGAGTACGTGTATCAACTTATGCCACCTTTCTTCTAACTGTCAGCATCTTGCACATAGTTAAGAACTTTGTTGTTCTTAAACCAGCTTTGTAAGGTACTCTGTATCCTTAGATGGTTTGGCAGTCTCTTATTGATCACAACACTAAGTTTTTGCTTGGTTTTGCTTTTCTTTAAGTGTTTTCAACAACAGCATATACAAGTGCTAAGCGGTAGTATTTGTATATGCTGTTAGCAATTAAGTAACCGCGCAAACTATTGTCCTGTAAAGGATCGCGTATAGTTTGCACGATATTTGCAAGAGTAATGAGAGTTTTGCTTGTCAGTTAATTGGCAACTCATCACTTTAATGCGAATTTTGGTGGTATATATGAGCTTTTATAAGCATTTATTAACATTGGTGGCCGCGCTTACGTTAGCGGTTACTTCCCATGTTTATGCTGAAGAAGAGTTTTCTATCAGTATTACAGGTCCAGAAGAGGAAGCTGCTCCAGCACCTGCTCCTCGACAGGTCCGTCCTGTTCGTCCTGCTCAGCCAGTTGCAGTTGCTCCTGCTCCTGTACAGACACAGGCCCCAGCAGCTACTCAAACTGCAGCTCCGGCAGCACCTGTAACTGCCACCGCTCCAGTGGGCGCACCAGTGGGCGCAGAGCCTTATCAGGCACAGCATACTGTTGGCGCTCGTGAGTCTATTTGGTCAATTGCACACCGCTACTCAGCTCCTTACAACAATGTAAATGAGTTCCAGGCTGTTGCATCCATCTATCGTAATAATCAAAACTCATTTGAGAATGGCAATGTAAATCAGATCCGTCGTGGCTCTGTACTTAATATTCCTGCAGCCTCTCAAATGGCTTTAGAGCAGACCCAAACTGGTTCTGATCTGCTGAGCAATGGTACTACCACCTTACCTCCGCTTAATGCAGCTCCTACCCAGATGACTGCCCAGAACAATGCAGCTCCTGGCTCTGTTACCGCTCAGAATGCCTCATCTCCAATTGGATCAGCTAACGACATGAACGTGCCTAGCTTTGTTGCACGTGAGACCATGTTACGCGACATCGATCCTAAGTTAACCTATGAAAATGAGGGTACTGATAATCCTGATAAGGAAATCCTCACTGATGAGCAATTAGCTGCTGACAATGCAAAGCGTACTCAGGAGAACGTACCTGAGATTAGCCGCAGCTCATTAGACTTAAAGGCAATCGAAAGCCTGCTTGATAGAACCGAGCGCAACATTCAAACCGCTCAGAAGGACGTTTATCGTCGCTTAGATGAGAACATCAAGCGTTCTGCTCAGGTTGCTAAGGACACTGCAACTGTAACTGCTAAAGAAGAAGTTGGTGAGTTAATCAACCACTACGAGCAAGTTATCTCTGAACTGCAGCAGTCTAACAACGACTTACGTTCATCTTTATCTAAGATCAACAAGCAAGTTGAACAGATTCGTGGTATCCAGATGGAAACTGCTGATTCTGTTGCTATGCTCGACCGCCGTGTAGGCACTCAGCCTGTAACTGCTCTCGATAGTGCACCAGTAGCCTCAGGTCACTCAGCATTTGAGTCAGGTCCAGTTATCTGGATTTTACTTGTCGCTGGTGTAATGGCTCTGCTCTTATCAATCGGCCTGTTTATCTTCAAGTCACGTGCACGTAAGCAGCATGATTTAGTATCAACCTTCGATGATGACGATGGCGGCTTCATTGATGATGATGATATGGAAATCTCATCATTACTCGCCTCAACTCCAATCATGGAGGACGCTGCAAGTAAGAAGGGCGCTCAAGCATCATCTTCAGCAGCTAACAAGCGTGCTGCTGCTCCAGAGCCTGCACCAATTGATGATGGTCCAATGATGGACGACGGCCCAATGATGGATAACGGTCCAATGGACGGCGGCTTTGGCGGTTTCGACGGTGAAAGCTCACACGCAGGAGGCGGTGAGGACTTCCACGATGAAATCGTTATGCCCAGCGCAGCCCCGGTAGCAGCCGCTAAAAAAGCAGCTGTTGGGGCGGGTGCAGTAGGTGCAGCTGCCGCAGCAATGGCAGCATCTCCTGATGAAGCAGCTGCCCAGGAAGCCTGGGATAGTGCAGCAACAAATGCTTCAGCATCAACCTTAGGTAAGAGCGCAAGCAACGCAGCCATGAATGACTGGTCTAATTCTTTAGATCAGAACGAGGCAGGCGCATCACAGATCGACACCGGCGGTGACTTCGGCGGTGGTGATGCTGGTGGCTTCGGCGATGCAGGCGGCTTTGGCGACGCGGGCGGTGACGCCGGTGGCTTTGGTGACGCAGGCGGCGATGCCGGTGGCTTCGGTGATGCTGGCGGTGATGCCGGTGGCTT
>NZ_CABTML010000066.1:0-39973 GCF_902485895.1 uncultured Anaerobiospirillum sp.
GAAAGCCATGGGGCCATCGTGGTGGCAATTTCTGTCCTATACTCTATATGAAACTTATAAAGACTGGCCATCTCGCGGCATAACCGAAAATTAATTCAAATGGATCTCCTCAAGTTGCGTACAGAGACAAAAAAGCCGAGCTAAGCTCGGCATTTTTTCTCCTAAGCTGCTCTTGTCGAGCAAGCTTTAGAATGATTAGCGGTTACCTGAGGTGATCTGCAGGGAGATCATGAACTCATTGGCCTTAATGATAGCGTCCTCATAAGCTGCCCATAAACGTGCAGATGGAACTTGATAGGCCTTAGCGTATTCAAATACACCCTCAAGATTATTGCTTTCCATATCCTCAAGACACTGAATGGTACGGCAAACCAAAGACTGCTTGTTGTTAATCATACGAGTAATAGCAAACAGATAGCGGTCTGCAGAAAGCTCTTCAGAGGTCTTTAATAAGATTTCTGGCAGCAAGAAGAACACACCAGTTTGGAATGCATAGTGACGGTCTTCAGCTGTAGCATTAGGAGAGCGCTTAACTACATAATCAGTGAAATAACCATGCATGAGCAGACGACGATATAACTCATCAATAACATGCATAGATGAACTCTGTACGCACTTGATGTAGTGAGTTAATAAGCCGTGCACTAAGATGGTAGTGTAGTTAGGAATTGGATCGTTCTCAGTTAAGTAACGATAGATATCACTAAGGTTACCTAAGACACGTAAATCTACTTTCTTGAAGCGGTGTACGTGATAGATAACGATCTTTAAGATAGCACGGTTTTCTGCTAAGTACTTCTTAAAGACTGGATAGTTAATCTTTGGTTGGAAGAGCTCGTGTACTAAAGACATGATATCAGCCTGGAAAGGCTCAAGCAGTGCTGGCGACTGCTTAAATGTCATAGTACTACTACTCATTGGAGAGATAACCAAATCAGCTCTATAGCTGGTGGACATCTTGAGCAAGGTGGCTTCATTGGTGCCATAAGCAATGATCTTAAGCCATGGAGCCTTAACCTTAAGCTTTTGGAATACTGCAAGCTGCCAAGCACCTTGATTACCCATATTGATCATGACGTATTCAATATGCAAGATGCCCTTAAGCCAACCGCGCTGCATCACATCCATTAAATCTACGGCAAAGCGAATACCAAAGCGCTTAATCTTGGACATGAAGTCAACTACTTGTACGCTAGGCTCCTGATAAGAAGGAATCTGCAGTACTAAACGTGAAGCAACGCCTTTTTTGACCAGACCAATTAAGGCTGGGTTTACTGGCATCATAACTAAAGCCTTAGCCTTAGTGCCTACGAAGTTGACAATAGAGCGGTTAATAAAGAAATCGTTCAGGAGCGGAGCAACGTGCTGAGGAAGCACACGATCAGTAATGAACTTGCTACCTGATGAGAAACGCAGACGATACATCTGTACAACACGGTGCGCATCATATACAGGTGTACGTGCAATGAGGTGGCAGGCATTTGGATTGTTACCTGCTTGCGCTGCTGCGTCTGCTGGTGATTGTGGCGCTTGTGCACCAGCTTGAGCAGGACGTGCTCCTTGCGGTGCGCCTGCTGGTCTTTGCGGTGCCTGGCCCGGACGAGCCTGTGCAGCACCATTCGCGCCTTGGGCACGAGCTGCCGCAGCAGCTGGCTGTGCTGCTGGATTGCGAGGTGCACCCTGTGCTGGGGCTCGCTGCGGTACTGCTGATGAATTACCTGACATCTGCTCTTTCCGGATGTACAAAACAAATACAAGGGCTACACACTAAGCTTAATGCTTTTGAGTGCAACACGAAACTCTATCTAGTTCGTGACATGTAGAGTCTAAATGATCTTTGGCATAAGAGAAACTCTTATCTATCGCCAATGAGAACTACATGACATAACTAGGGTACTAAATATGAAGCTTTCTTTAAAGTTAGCTAGCATATTTTTGTTTTGAGCTTGTTCACAGTGCATCACTTTAGGTCGTCATACCAAAAGCTAGAGCTATCTATAAACAGCACAATTTCTTCATGATAATACAAAGATCATCATGGTAGAAACATCGGCATGAAAAGAAGAGATACTCACTAAAGCAGAGTCATTCGTCTTTCCTTGCATGCTTAAATTAGTTTGTGCATGACGAGGGAAAATGACACCTCGTCAATAACAATTACAATTTGCAAATGCAGTGCCAAACAAAAGCTGACGTAAAAGCTTGTTGCCTTTCTTTTCACGTCCTTAGCACTACATCACACTCTACTAGATTTTAAAAAAACCACTTAACAGTTGGCCTAATAAAACTCACTGTAGAGCATGCAATTTATAAATCAAAGTTTCACTTCATGAAACCATGTTTTTTATAAACAGGGCTCTTAAACTACGCTTGTCTAGAAACGTTTTTAATAAAGCCTAGCGTCCTGCAACAATATTGAGCACTAATAAGACCTCATTAGTACGCATGATGGCCTTTTCGTGACTGATGAGCACAGATGCAGGAGGAATCTTGTACTTCTGAATGAAGGAGAAAATTCCACTAAGATTGGTGCTCTCAATAGCGTTGATACACTCGATAATGTCAGTGAGAAGCTCACTTTCATAAATACGATCGAAGATATCAGAGTATTCGTCATTTGAAATGACGTCCACCTCTTCTTGCAGTAAGAACAGGTGTAATAAAGAGAACATACCGGCAGCAAAGCCGTATCTCTTTAAATAAGGATCGTTGAATACTTTATTTAAGTACTCAATGAAGTAGCCGCGAATCAGTGCCTGTGAGAAGTTCTCCTGCAGAATGTACTGTGAGGAGATGGTCATTGACTTGACATAATGCAGCATGATGGCACGACCAGCCAAGATCGCAAAGGAACGGCTAGCGCTTGAATCAAGCAGATAGTTGTACAAGTCAGAAGCATTTTGTACCTGACGAGGTGAGGCGTGACGGAAGCGGTATAAGAATACAGCCATATCACGGCTTAAGTCGTCATGACGGCTTAAGAAAGATTGGAATGGAGAGTAATTAGGATTCAGCGCAAACAGTGCGTGAATAAGGGTTAAAACCTCATCCTGCATTGGCTTGAAATGAGCTGGGTCCTGATTAAACTTGAATTGAGGGTTTACAAAAGGCGCATCAAGATAATCAATCTGATGACGATTTAAGTAACCATAGCCCTCAGTATTAACGTCGTTATAGCCAATGGTCTTAAGCCATGGAGCTTTAACCTTCAGACGCTGGAATACCTGTAACTGCTCTGGCACCTTGGCGCTCAGATCAATCATTACGTACTCAATACTTAATACAGCCTTATTCCAATCCTTCTTTAAAAGCAGCATCAGATCAATAGCGAAGCTCATACCTGAGCGACGTAACTTGGTCAGAATATGCAGTGCAGATGGAGTTACTGGCTGTTCTGGGCAAATACGTAATACCATACGGCTTACAGAGTAACGATCTAAGTAATCTAATAAGTCGTAGGTAATTGGCATCATTACCAATACGTTAGAGCGGCGTCCAATGAAGCATGACACACCACGACGGATAAAGTAACCGAATAAAACGTGGTAAACGTGCTCACTCTTAAGAGAGTTTACCTGGAATAGTTTTCCAGCGGTAAACTTGAGCTCGTACATGCTAATGTTGGAGCTTGCATCATAAATAGGAGTACGTGATACCAAGTGACAGCGGTTATTAGAACGCTTGAGCTTGATAAGATGCTCAGGAGATAAACCTGGGTACTCTCTTGCTAACTCTTCTATAGACTTCTCTTGATTAGTCTTTACGCCAGCTCGCTGATTTCTTCTCTGTTCACTCATACGCGATGCATGTGACCTTGTTGACTCATCCACAGGAACTCCTGGTGGTGCCTTGGTAGGTACAATATCATCATTAGGAGCTTCTTGTGCTGCTTTAATAGTACTCTGGAACTTATTATAAGCCTCAGTGGATGAAAATCCTTCAGCTGATACAGTAGGAGCCTGTGAACCGCTTGGCTGATCGAATAAAGGAATATATCCGCCTTTAAGCTCGGTACGAGAATGACCGCCACGCACGGCTACACCAGCCGGAATGCCTTGCTGAGAGCGAACAAATGAAAACTTTGATTGCTGCTTGTATGGAGATGCATTGCCTTGCTTTTGTGCAATAGCCTCTAAAGCCATACGTGCATCATTCCAAATGCTATCGCGTCTATCCTTAGGAATCTGCTTACCAGACACACGATTAGCCAGCATGGTGCTCTTAGTTGTGCGCACGCTGCCAGAGGAAGTGGCCTCAGTAAGATCATTTTGAGTATTAAGAATCTGCTGACGCTGTTCACGCTGCAGATTTAAGATGTTCTGCTTTTGGCGCTCACGCTCAGCACGAGCCTTTTGGAAACGCTCTTGCTGTTCTTTGAGCTGACGACGACGCATTTCCTGTAACTGCATCTTGCGCAGAGCAGGAGATGAAGAAAGCTCTCTAGGTTTGACTAACTCAGCACCACCAACAGCAGTACGTGATGCATTAGATAAAGAACGGGCAGCGAGCTCTTCTTCTTTGCGCTGCTGAATATAACGCTCATCAGCGGCAGTAATGACAGAGCGATTGCCTCTAGCTAAAGTGCCATACTCGCTATCGTATTCTTCTGGTGAAGATGTACCCACAGCGCCACTAGATTGGGTGCCAACTTGACGTGCGTCGAGATACTTATCTGAATAAACAGGCATTGATCCCTTAGCTGCAGCCATCTCACTATCGTTATAGATCTTTCCTTGACCACCGATAACGATTGGACCAGTACGTGGGCCTTGGTTAACGCGCACAGTAGAACCACCAAAGCTGGTCTTATCAGCTAGTGGATCCATATCAAGCTCAACACTAGAGCCTTCACGCAGCTTTTCAGCGTCTGATTGCTCTTGATTGCGGCTAGCCTCAGAGAGCTGCTCGCTAGTAGACTTCAGGAGATCAGGATTAATACCGTAGGCGGCGAGATCTTCTTTAGAACTAGCATCTTCGCCCAGGTCAAAGCCCTGGTCATACCACTCTTCGTTCTTTTTAGAAGACAGTCGACTGCGATCTACGATTGTCGGGGTTTGACTTGCATTATCACGAAAATCGGACATAGCACACCTGAAAAACCTGATTGACTACCCAGAAACAAAATACATGGTCTGCAAACATTACCAACAAAAGCAATGCATAACTTAGGCACACAAGATCATAAGATTATGTTGCATTCACTTAACATGTACCATGTAAAGCAAAAACTAAGTTTAATGGGGTGCAGACACCACATCAGATTATAACGTTTTAGCAAGGGTGATCTCGGATCATTCACACAAGATTGTGACATTGAACAATGTCACTTTATGCGATCTTGCCATCAAATCCCCTAAATGTTGCAATAAGATCAAGATTGCACACATATAAGGTTAATTTTGAATAAGACCAAGATCGTGTGACCAAAACACTACCTCACAAGGCGCATAAGAGCACATCTTAATGAAGTGAGACTCGCTAAGAGATCTGATCAGACTAAGCATTTTTGCATCTGCCCATAGCAGGTCTGTAAGTTAAGATCACCGATCGTGTAAAACGCTCTTAAGCTAAGCGCAATCGTCTAAAACTTAAGAGAAAGTAACGTTCCTTACGAGGGCAAAGATTAATTGCCTTTAAGATCACCAGCATTTTATGGCTAGGCATAACCATATGCTCACCACTAAGGGCCCACAGCAAACTTACAAGCGCAACAACTAATTTGCTACACTCGAGATAAGATCGTCACCAATTGAGCCACTAGAATCTTGCTGCCTTTACTAAAAGACATATTTAAGATCGTGGATATAAAGATCATGACTTAAAAGATCGTCATGATGCATGAGCATAGGTTAAAAGATCTCACAGCCTTTGCTAAACGCGTCGTTAGTATAACTAAGTCATATAAGATCACTAGTCATGGATCAAAACAGTGCTTAGCTAAGCTTGAGCAAATGAACCATAGCAGTAAAAAGATCACCGCTAACATTAGATCAAAAATCGCAACCTAAAATTAAAACATATGCCGATACTAATGAGGGCTCAAAACCTCCTCATTGATACAACATGGAATCACAAAGATCTAAACTTCCCAAAGAAAACTAAACGTCCAATTTTACAAATGATAATTATTATCATGTGAAGATAGGAGTTAGCACAAAGCCCTAGATGATTGTTATGCAGCCAATGTTTGCATCTTTAAGCACACGCTCAACAGCTCATCTTGTGATCTCCCCTTTGATCTCAAGCTCAGCACAGCGCCACAGCTACACCTGCCTTACTCAAGACTCGGCTATTCTAGCCTCGCCTATCCTACCAAGCCGAGCCGAAGCTATCCTGGCATGGCCTACCTAGCCTTGCCTGGCCTAGAGTAGCCTAGACTTACCTAGCTTGGCCTAGCCACCTAGCCTGACCTAGAAGTAGCCTAGACAAGCCTGCCGCCATCCACGCTAGGTTGAACATGCTGCTAAGAGTACTCGCACAAGCACATGATCCTTCTATGAGTTCTACCTGCATTCGCGTAATGCTGCCATTAAGACTATTGCGATGCGATGAGATAATGACAATTTGAATGCTTGGGGAATGCTTTTTGGCTTTGGACTAAGGTTTAAATTGAGAAATGTTTGCTTATTTTTGCCGCAGAGAAATGGGCAGTGGTAGATGGGATATTTTTTGGAGGGCCCAAAAACAAAAAAAGCCTACTTCCGCAGCTCTTGTGAGCTTTGTCAGTAAGCGTCTTCGCGAGGCAAGATTGAAATCTTGCTGCTTTGAATTGGTGCCCAGGGCGGGACTCGAACCCGCACGCTCGCGCACTACCCCCTCAAGATAGCGTGTCTACCAATTTCACCACCTGGGCTTTGTAGATTGTTGTTGAACCGATGTCGTTTCAACACGGGCCATTATAAGGATATTTAAATCCAAGTAAAGCGGTTTTTTAAAGTTTTTGAAAGATTTTTCACAAAAATTGCACACCTATTCGATAAATAAGCCATTTTCAACAAGAAAAAATCTAATACTTTGCTACCATCACTATGCCCAAATATGGCCTTTGAGATATTACTAAGTTCTGTCGAATGCCTAATTGCTTCCTTGTAAGCCTTCTTATGCAAGTCATGGCGTAGCGCTAAAAGCTATGATCTAATGGCACACCCATGGAGAGTGGGATTGTTTTGCTTGTCTTAGTGCTTTGTTGATAGGACTAATGCTAGAACACGAGGACAAAGATAAAGAAAGCGCAAGTGGCGGGAGATAATGCTAGCGCTCCGTACAAATAGCTCTAGCATTATCTTGATTAGCGCTTGGTGCACTATTAGTAGACGTAGGTAAGCTCGCTTGGGCGCATGAGCTGACCTTTTTTACCTGTTAAGAGGAAGTTATAGATTGCATCATAGAGCAGTACGTTCTGTACATACTTTCGAGTTTCCTCAAAAGGAATGGTCTCGATATACATAGCGCTATCACGGTAGATGCCATCGTTTGACCTCCACTGCGGAATACGACCAGGGCCTGCATTATAGGCTGCAGCAGCTAAAACTCGGTTATTATCAAAGCGATCAAGCATCCACTGCAGATAGGTACTACCGTACTTAATATTGGTCTCCGGATCGATTAAGGACTTAGGGCCTTTGTACTGCCACTTTTCTTTCTTAGCAATATCACGTGCAGTGCCTGGCATGAGCTGCATTAAACCAACAGCGCCCGCCCATGATTTAATCTCATGATTCAGCATGCTTTCTTGACGTGAAATACCGTATAAGAAAGATAAGTCTACACCGCTATCTTTAGCAGCCTTTTTATATAACTCTTTGTAAGCAAGTGGGAAGCGATAATCTAAAGCATCCCAGCGCTGAGAGGAGACTACGTAATCAATAGCGTACTTGATGTTGCCAGTTTGCAATGCCCATTGCGCCATGATCATGCCCTCACGCTCTGGTGAGCGCTTTGCAATCTCACGCCACTCAAAGATTGCATTGTCATCATCTAAAGCGATCAGCTCTAAAAAGCGCACTGCAGACTTATTGTGGGCAATGTCCATTGGAAATGAGAACTTATCATCTAGCTTCACGTAGTTATAGGCATAGTCCTTTTTCAAGGTTTGAGCTGCGTAGAAGCCAAAGAATGAACGATCTTTTGCTACCTCGGATAAGATGAGATCAGCCTCATCCTCCTTACCTAACTCATAGGCAGCACGGCCTTTCCAGTAACGCCAATTAATAGATTGTCTAACGTCAGCTGGAAGCTTATCAACTAAAACGTAAACGTTGTCCCATTGAGCAAAGTAAATCGCACGGCGCAGACGCATCTCTTTGAGCTCATCATTCCATGCGACTTCAGGTAAGTTCTTATCTACCCACTTCATATCATCTTGGCTAAAGCGGCGGCCTAAGAAGCTTAAAGCAAAGATACGATAGATATCGACAAGCTCAGCATCTGAAGGGTCATAAGTCTTAATGAACTTTTCAAAGTCATTACGTGCTGAGATTGGCTCCATATTGGCATAGCGGCTAAAGGCTAGCACAGCTACACGATGGTCTGTTGAGCCATTACCTTTTACCTTTTCAAAGAGCTTAGATGGATCCTCATAAAGCTCCATCTGAGCCTTTACACGCTCAGCAAAGCTACTATTAGCAAGCTGCTTGGCTAATGTTTCGGTCGTATCTTGGTAGTAGCGCAGGATATATGCATCCTCATAACGCTTGAGTATAAGCTTATCTGTTAGATAGCCCTTAGCATCAAACAATGCCATTAAGCCATTACAAGTAGTAGGACGCTTTTTTAAATCTAAGTATATGCGAGTAGCAAAGTGCAAGGCATCTTCATTAGCCTTAGATAAAGGCCAGTTTGCCTCATAAAAACGGCACATCTGTGACTTTTGAGCATAGCTAAGGTCACTTACGGCTTTATCATCAAAAGGTTTTGGACCAATGAGGCGTGATAAATTCTTATAGTCACGATTATCAGATAAGTAACGAGCATAACGGTCTTTGAGTAGTTCGCTAAGCTGCTCATGCTCATTACTTTGAATGAACTTTAAGGCTGGCTCGATCTTCTCATCACGAATGTTATAGGCAAGATAGTAGTAATTCAGCCACAGATTAAGTGGATAGCCTTTGAGCTTTTCCTTTTGAATCTTCAAGCCTAAAGCCTCATCACCACGCTTAAATGCGTTCTCTGCTTGTATATAGGCATCGCGCATAGCGCTCACACGGCTCTTTTGCACTGGGTCAAAGAAGTCTAAAGAGTACTTCTTTGCTGACTCGCGCATGGCCTCTTCCATAGTTTGAGCATCAACCTGCTGACTTTCACTGTCAATTGATGCCTGACTCTTAGAGGCATTAGCTGCTAATGCTGGAGAACTTGTGACAATGGCACTGAAACACAAAACACAACCGCAGCTTAAGAGCGATTGAAACACCCGACTAAAACTCAGTGCTCTCATTTTCTTCCTGCCCACACACGGAATCATGCACTATAGAAAGCTTTCTACAGGCATTTTGACCGACTAAGGTAAAACAAAACCAAACTCATTGTATATGAAAACCATCAACTTAGTACGCTTATTGCAAAC
This sequence comes from uncultured Anaerobiospirillum sp., assembly GCF_902485895.1. NCBI lineage: Bacteria > Pseudomonadati > Pseudomonadota > Gammaproteobacteria > Aeromonadales > Succinivibrionaceae > Anaerobiospirillum > uncultured Anaerobiospirillum sp. Next base: position 9,566 of record NZ_CABTML010000066.1, read on the forward strand.
ACGCATCATTGTGGTCATACAAATAGACTCAAAGTGGCTATAAGTCGCATACAAATGCGTTTAAGCTGCATGTAAGAAAACACCCATCTCACCGTCACAGTGCGTATCAAGACGGCCAATACTCAAAGCTGCACACAACACACATGATTGGCCATTGAGTCCATGCTCATAGCTCTATGATTGGGCTTTGAGTTCGTGCACATCACTCCATAAATTGCGGATATGCATAGTAATCAACTTAATGATGTACTGTTTTTGCTACTGAATGAATGCAAAAGCCCCGTACAACAAGTTGCACAGGGCTTTTTGGGTAGACACCAATAGCTACGTTAACTATTTTTGAGTAGCTATTAGTTTCTACTTCAGATAGCTCATTTATGAGGTACTACAGTACGAAGATGTTGTAGTAGCCCACGAAGAGAATGACAGCAATAACTAATGGCAGTACATAACGGAAGTACCAGTAGCACCACTGTGGAATCTTAGGGCCATTACCGGTATTACACTCTTCACGATAGCGCTTGAAGCCCATACCAGTCTTAGCAGTAATAAAGAGAATAAATACGATAGAGCCGATAGGCAGAACAGTATTAGATACGATGAAGTCCTGCAGATCCATAATGGTAGAGGATCCACCAAGAGGATGAATGTCGCTTAGGATGTTAAAGCCCAAGATACATGGTACTGACATCAAGGTAATGATGAGGAAGTTATACGCCACCGCACGTACACGACTGATTGCAAATAAGTCCATGGTCATGGAAATGATACTTTCGAACACAGCAATCAGAGTAGACAGTGCCGCAAAGAGCATGAAGAGGAAGAACAAACCACCCCAGAACCAGCCGCCTTCCATGTTAGAAAATACAGTGGTTAAGGTGATAAAGAGTAAGGATGGACCCTGACCTGGCTCAACGTCGTAGCTAAAGCAAGCTGGGAATACAACGAAGCCAGCAAGCAGAGCAACAGAGGTATCTAAACAGCCAATCAGCACAGCCTCTGAGGTCAGAGAGTGGCGCTTATCCATGTAAGAGCCGAAGATTTCAATAGAGCCCTGGCCTACAGAAAGGGTAAAGAATACCTGACCTAAGGCAGCCCAAACAGCCTGCATCAGACCGTTCTTCTCAATGGAACTCCAATCAGGGTTGAGGTAGTAAGAGATACCCTCAGAGAAACCTGGCAGCGATGCAGAGCGGAAAGCCATAAAGATGAGCATACCGAAAAGTACAAGCATCAGTGGCTTAGTAATACGTTCAACGCCCTTAACCACGCCTAAAGCAACAATAGAGAAGGCAATGAAAGCTACTGAGATCATGCAGACGAACATGATATATGGATTAGCTAGCAGCGATTCAAACTCAACGACTGCCTGTTGCTGAGTAGTACCAGCCTCAAAGTATCCTGTAGCGGTGATTAAACAGTAGTACAAGAGCCAACCTGTAATAACGCCATAGAAAGACATCAGGATATAGCTACCTGGAATCATCCAGAACTTGTTCCAATGCCACTTAGCACCTGGTTGCTCTAACACTTCAAAAGCACGAGCAATAGAGCGGCGTGAAGCACGACCTACAGAAAGCTCTACAGTTAAGAGTGGAACGCCGATTAACAGCAGGAAAATGAGGTACATGATAACGAAGATGGCACCACCGTACTGTCCGGTGATATAAGGGAAACGCCAAACGTTACCAAGACCAATCGCACATCCTGCAGCAATGAGCAGGAAGCCTAAGCGCGATGAAAATTGTTCGCGTTGAGACATAAAAACTCCTAAGAATACCTGCGCTGCTCGAACAAGACCTAGCTTTTGTATTTCATACAATTAAGGCATCTTTAAGCACAACATCAAACTTAATGTAAGTGCTCAAGCGACTACCTTAACTAACCTTGTCGATTATCAAATCAGGTTTACATGATTGCTAACATAATAGTGATATTGCTAAAAGCTTCAACCAACGATCATTTAGTGATCAGTAAGCTGCATTTTTGCGCAGAGAAAAGCTTCCTTAAGTTGATCTACAGCCAAGAGCCTTACTTTTGCCGCCAACGAAGCCTTTGAAGAGCCAATAAAATGGTGATCTTTAGACTAGGTTGTTAGCTTCGTATGCTCTTGGCACATGAAAAGGTTAAAAAGGTGAATAACGTGCTATGAGTTTTTGGTCTCACAACTACGTTGGTGTGCAAAAGTTACTTACCAAAGACCTCAACATAACCCTGAATAAACAGAGCTAAGATGATGATTGGCAGAACAATACGGTAGTAGTTAAGAGCAACGCCTGGAATCTTGATACCGATACCATCGTTGGTCTCACGTAAGTAGCTCTCAAAGCCCCAGCCACGCTTTAAAGTAACAAATAAGATGTAGCAGGTGGTACCAAAAGGCAGAATGTTCTTTGAGAGGATGAAATCGTATACATCCATAATGGTGCTACCATCACCAAAAGGCTGAATATCTGACCAGTAGTTAAAGCCAAGCATGCAAGGCACACCGAGCACTAACACAGTGATGCAGTTATATATCACTGACTTGAGTCGAGAAATACCAAATACCTCAATTGAGATAGCAATGATGTTCTCAAACACTGCAATCAGAGTAGATAAAGCAGCAAAGAGTAAGAACAGGAAGAAAATACCGCCCCAAATCGCACCGTACTCCATGTTAGAGAACACGGTTACTAAAGTAACGAAGATTAAGGCAGGGCCCTGGCCTGGCTCAATTGCATAGCTAAAGCAAGCTGGGAAGATAACTAAGCCAGCAAGAAGAGCAACAGAGGTATCTAAAATGGTGATAGTGAGTGCTTCATAGCCCAAAGAGTATTTTCTGGACATGTATGAACCGAAAATCTGAATGGAGCCAACACCTAAGCCTAAGGTAAAGAATGCCTGACCCATAGCAGCTGAAAGAGCGTTTAAGATGCCCTCTTTTTGCATATTGTCAAAATTAGGCATTAAGTAATATGAAACACCATCAGCAAAGCCTGGCAGGGTAAATGAACGAGCTGCAAGGAAGATGAGCAGTGCAAAGAGCAACAACATCATTGGCTTGGTAATACGTTCAACACCACGCTTTAAACCAAAAGCACACACGGCAAATGAGCTGACAACCACTGTAATAGTACAGATCATCATGATGTCAGGTGATGCAAGTAAGCCACCAAATACCGCACCAGCATCTGCCTGAGTGATGCCTACATCAATGCTGCCTGAGCCTACTTTGAGCATGTAGTAGAGCATCCAGCCAGTTACCATTGAGTAGAAAGACATCAAGATATAGTTGCCTGGGATCATCCAGAATTTATTTAAACGCCACTTGCTACCAGGAGTAAGTTCCTCAAAGGACTTGCCTAAACTGCGTCGCGACGCTCTACCAACTGCTAACTCCATAGTAAGCAGAGGCACGCCGACTAAGAACAGAAAGGCTAAGTAAATCAACACGAAGATCGCGCCGCCGTATTGGCCTGTGATGTATGGGAAACGCCATACGTTGCCAAGTCCAATAGCACAGCCTGCGGCGATCAATAAGAAACCTAAACGTGATGAGAACTGTTCTCTGGCCATTTTGACTTTTCCAAAAGGTGCAAACTCAAAGGACATATCTTGATCATTAAAATGCTAATGAGGCCATGCAAAGCAAGCTTAGACATGGGCTACTAGCGCTTAGCTGATTAGATAGCTACACCCAACTGTTTTTAAAAAAAAGGGCGCGCCTGAGTTTGCAATTTATATCAGGTGCGCCCAGTCCATCATATTGATGGAGGTATCAGTCGCGACATCTCGATAGTTAGTTTAGTTTCCTAAACTAGTGCACGAGGCAAAGCTTATCGTGATGAGGTCTCATGACGGGCGCACATCTTTGTGCGCCTCAGTCTTTTAGACCTTACGCACTGTGTTACGCAATAAAAATGCTGTAATAAGAATTAAGGATGAGGAAAACGATTACTGCTGGAACTACGAAGCGATAGTACTTCAGACCCCATGAAGGCATCTTAATACCCTTACCGGTATTACACTCCTTCAGGAAGTTATCGAAACCCCAACCAGTGCGCCAAGTTACAAACGCAGCATAAATCAGTGCGCCGAAAGGCAGAATATTGTAAGTAACAATGAAGTCTTCAAGATCCAAAATAGTAGACCCTTCGCCTAATGGTTGAATCCAAGATAAGAGGTTGAAGCCAAACAGACATGGCAGACCAATGATTAAAATGGCTGCGAAGTTACCCATAACTGCACGACGACGTGAAGTTGAGAACAGCTCCATAGAGATAGCAATAATGTTCTCAAATACGGCGATTAAAGTAGACAGAGCGGCAAAGAGCATAAAGAGGAAGAATAAACCACCCCATAATGCGCCGTTAGCCATGTGTGAGAATACAGATACTAAGGTAACGAAAATCAGACCTGGGCCCTGACCTGGTTCTACACCATAGGTAAAGCAAGCTGGGAAAATTACTAAGCCAGAGATCAGAGCTACGGTAGTGTCTAAGCATAAGATAGACAGACCCTCAGAGGCTAAAGTACGCTGAGAATCCATGTAAGTACCAAAGATCTGAATAGCACCAATACCAATAGATAAGGTAAAGAATGCCTGAGCCATGGCAGCAGAGAGTACCTCAAAGACACGAGCAGCACCACCATCAGTGATCTTAGAAAGATCTGGCTTTAAGTAGTACTCAATACCAGCAGCAAAACCATCTAAGGTATATGAACGCATAGCAAGGAAGAAGAGCAACGCAAATAATAAGATCATCAGCGGCTTGGTAATACGCTCAACACCCTTTCTTAAACCCATAGAGCAAACGGTAAATGCAATTGCAACTACTGCAAGCATATTCATGAGCATGTCAGATGGGGATGAGAGCATGTGGCCAAAGGACTGACCTGCAGTTGCAGCATCGGAGTTCACACCGAACTCACCAGTAAAGCCTTTAACGCAGTAATAGAGCATCCAGCCTGTAACCACACTGTAGAAAGATAACAGCACATAGTTACCGGCGATCATCCAGAACTTGTTGTAGTGCCACTTGCTATTAGGTGATAACTCTTCAAAAGAGCGAGCAAGAGAACGACGTGATGCACGGCCTACTGCAAGCTCCATCATGAGCAGTGGCAGACCAAGTACAACTAAGAAGAAGATGTAAATAAAGACGAAGATGGCACCGCCGTACTGTCCTGTAATGTATGGAAATCGCCATACATTGCCAAGTCCAATAGCACATCCAGCAGCAATTAAAAGAAAGCCTAAGCGTGATGAGAAGTGTTCACGGGTTGCCATAAAAGGGATCCTTAGTTGACTTACTGAGTCTTTGTCTAAAGCTCATCTATATATGCAATGCATGGGTATAGAGATTTTTAAACAAAGAACGCCTGCTTAGTAAGGAACCTTGACTAGCCGTTTAAACAGGCTAGTACTAGCTAAGAGTGCTGCTAAAGCTAAATTTCCATGTCTCTACATCTTAGCCGTGCCTAATAACTATCACAGCTTACAAGCGACATTGAGCATGGCATCTTAAAAGGCTTGTAGCAATGCGCAAACTTAGCTCATAGCGCAGCTTCAAAACTCATCACGAGTCTCATTTGAGTGCGCAACCTATACTAAGTCTTCCTAGTTTGCACTATTTTTGCCTTTTTTTCAGTATTTTTATGAAATCAATGCAATTTGAACCATGTTTTGACCCAAGATAATGCAAACCTAGGCTGCCTAGTTATAACAAAAATACGTAAAAAGCCCTTAAAAACCGCCAATTTCACTTAAATTTCTACCAAAATCACCCAATTTTCACTCAATTTTCATCTCATCGCCCTACTTTCATCCACAGTGCACTATTTTTACTCTGCACTTTGAATGCCCTCAAAGCCATCATCTCCATACTCTTCAGAGCAAATCTCAAATAAAGCCTAAGCACACGCAATTTTTGAAAAAACTATGCTCTAAACTGAAGTATTTAACGTCAAAGTGTGCAAATCGTGATCTAATGCATCCACCGTTGAAATTGCGCTCTAAAAATTAAAAAGGCACCTTCTATTGCTAGAAAGTGCCCTTATCCTCATTTAGAGGTAAGCATAGCCTCAAGGTAGCTCCTACCTAGGCAGCTATGCTCATATTGTTCTTATGAAGTGAACTACTCTTGAGTTTCTACAGTCTCTTCGGTAGCTTCTTCTTGAGCCTTATTGTTCAGGCCATCTTGCTGGCAAGCCTTGATGGACAGACGAATACGGCCAGTTGACTCTTCAACCTCGAGTACGCGTACACGAACTTGGTCACCAACACGTAAGTAATCAGCAACATTCTCAACACGCTCATCAGCAATCTGAGATACGTGTACTAAGCCGTCACGGCCAGGGAGGATGTTAACAAATGCACCGAACTCGGTGATACGTACAACTGGACCTACGTAATCAGCACCAACCTCAACCTCAGCGGTGAGTTCCTTAATACGTGCAATGGCAGCCTTAGCATTAGCCTCGGAAGTTGCAGCAATGCGTACAGTACCGTCGTCACCTAAGTCGATAGAGGTATTGGTATCAGCCTGGATAGAACGGATATTTGAACCGCCCTTACCGATAACGTCCTTAACCTTATCCTTTGGAATGTTGATCATTACCATGCGTGGAGCAAATGGAGAAAGCTCAGTCTCTGGCTCAGGCATAGCTGATGACATAATCTTTAAGAGGTGGATACGTGCAGCGTGTGCATCAGTTAAGGCCTGCTGCATGATCTCACGAGTAATACCGTCGGTCTTAATGTCCATCTGCAGTGCGGTAACACCCTCGGTGGTACCAGCTACCTTGAAGTCCATATCACCTAAGTGATCCTCATCGCCCATGATGTCGGTTAATACAGCAACACGATCGTCTTCCTTAACCAGACCCATTGCAATACCGGCAACAGCAGACTTACATGGAACACCTGCTGCAAATAAAGCTAAAGAGCCGCCGCAAACAGAAGCCATGGATGAAGAACCGTTAGACTCAGTGATCTCAGAGACTAAACGGATGGTGTATGGGAACTTATCAGCATCAGGCAGCACAGCACGTAAAGCACGCTTAGCTAAACGGCCGTGACCAATTTCACGACGCTTTGGAGAACCGATTAAACCAGTCTCACCTACGCAGTATGGAGGGAAGTTGTAGTGCAGAATGAAGCGATCGGTACGGGTACCAGTCATATCCTCAAAGGTCTGAGCCTCACGCTCGGAGCCTAAGGTACATGCTGCAATAGCCTGAGTCTCACCACGGGTGAATAAAGCAGAACCGTGAACACGTGGCAGAATGCCAGTAGCAACGGTAATAGGACGGATCATACGTAAAGTACGGCCATCGATACGCTTCTCACCAGCTAAGATACGCTCACGTACGGTGGTACGCTCGAGCTCAAAGAGGATGGTAGCGATCTTCTGCTGCATCTCTGCCCACTCTTCCTTCATGGAGGTAACCTTCTCGGTAACTTCCTCAGAAATAGCGGCTAAACGCTCCTGACGCTCAAGCTTGTCAACAATGTAGAAAGCCTCGCCAATAGCATCGCGTGAGAGATCTTGAACAGTCTTAATGAGCTCTTCGTCTTCAGCAGGCTTTTGCCAATCCCATACTGGGCGGTTAACCTGCTCTTTGAATGCCTCAATCTCCTTGATAACAACCTGCTGCTGCTCGTGACCATACATCACAGCACCAAGCATGATGTCCTCAGAGAGGATCTTAGCCTCAGACTCAACCATCACTACAGCCTTCTCAGAACCTGCAACAACGAGGTCGAGGTCAGATACGGCCATCTCAGAAGTGATTGGGTTTAATACATAGCGGCCATCGATGAAGCCAACACGTGCAGCACCTAATGGGCCATTCCATGGCAGACCAGAGGTTGCTAAAGCTGCAGATGCGGCGATGATGGAGATGATATCGGTAGGAACCTCAGGGTTTGCAGACATTACAGTCACAACAACCTGAACTTCGTTAACAAAACCATCTGGGAATAAAGGACGGAGTGGACGATCGATAAGACGAGCAATTAAGGTCTCACCCTCAGAGGCACGGCCTTCACGACGGAAGAAGCTTACTGGGATCTTACCAGCAGCATAAGCACGCTCTTGATAGTTAACAGTAAGAGGGAAGAAGTCACGACCTTCAACTGCGTCCTTGCGCTTACAAACTACGGTAGCAAGAACGGTGGTGTCGTCCATGGATGCCATAACGGCAGAGTCAGCCTGACGACCGATTGCACCTGTTTCTAAAGTAACGGTATGACGACCATACTTAAAACTGCGGGTGATTGGCTGTAAATTCATTAAATAATTCTCCGGTCTGGAAGTTTTCATTACCTTGAGGCCATACCCTGCTGTTCTAAGCAACAGACTAATGCACAACAACTTACAGTCTTAAACACGCATAGCTAAAAGAGAATAACTAGCAGGCTGCGCCTATTAGCAGTAGCACTAAGCTACTGTTAAGTCCTCATGCTCTTAACCCTATGCTTGAGAATGTCCTTGGCATAAAGCTCTTGCTTTTTTTTTCTAGCAGCGAGTTAATGCTCTAAGCTACATCCTCACATGACGCTTCAAATGGTTAAGCGCAATGCAAGCTATGCCGTATAGGCTTAATAAAGGTAAAACTTAAACATCCAGACGATTTACAGTTCGAATAGAGTTCTTTTGGTGTTGACACATCGACAGCACGAAGAAACTGTTAGCAAATAGCTGAAAGTGCAACAAAATCAGCCATTTGCTAACAGTTCCCGACCCTAAATTGAGTACGGCTGAACAAGACCGTGCTCAGGGCAATCTCTACGAGCTTGTACTCCGATGAGCAAAACTAATTTGAAAGCTGAAAAACAGCTAATCAGATATTATAAGAAAAACAAGCACTAAAGGCACTTAACTTTTGCTGATAGTGTCGTTTAAGCCAAAATTTTTACACTACAGCGCTTGCAAAAAAGCCAAATAGACCAGCTCTCTCTTCTATAAGAACACAATAACGGCCTCAATTGACCCTTTAGACAACCTCTAAAGACGTTCATCTGTCCCATACAGATATCTCAAGCAACTATTTGCAACAGCAAGTAGACAACAAGTACCACGTCTTATCTTATTTAAACAGCTCCTCGCCATATGACCATATCTCACAAGAAAAAAGCCAAATAGAGCAATGCAGATTGAATATATGCAAAAGGAGAGTCTATGGCTCTTCCACACATAGTTTCTTGTATCTACGGTATTTGCTAATTTGATTGCACCTCATGTAACAATATGCAAATACAGCAAATTTTGCATAACAAAATTGATATCAAATTATATTTGGCTTAATTACCTTGTTGCAAATAATGCAACTCTGCAAATATTTACATTTAATGTACGCAAATTTGGTGGTAAGTTCACATAAAAATGAAATATAGATCATACTATTGCAGCGCTTTACAATCTTTTCATGTATTTGCAGATTCATTTCATATAATGCGAAAAACTTAGATAAATCGCATATATAGGCTTTGCGATTCACCTATCACGACTTGTTAATTGAAACTTTGTTGTTGTGCAGTTATCTGCAATTAGGAATGTCTATGTCTAGCAAAATGTTTCTATGGGCACTTTCATCAGCCCTAGCAGGATTTCTGTTCGGTTTTGATACCGTTGTTATCTCTGGTGCAGAAGCCAAGATTCAGAATTTATGGTCCTTATCAGGAGCCATGCACGGCTTTGCCATTAGCTCTGCCTTATGGGGAACTGTGCTTGGCGCTCTGTGCGGCAGCGTGCCAACTAATAAGTACGGCCGTAAGAAGACTTTAATCTTTAACGGTGTGCTTTTCTTTGTATCTGCAGTTGGCTCAGCTGTAGCCTGGGATCTGTGGTCATTTACCTTCTTTAGATTCATCGGTGGCGTTGGCATCGGTATTTCTACTGTGGCTGCTCCTCTATTTATTTCAGAGATCTCCCCTGCTAAGCACCGTGGTCGTCTCACTGCTCTTTTCCAGTTCAACATCGTATTCGGTATCTTAATGGCCTTCTTGTCTAACTACATTATTGGCCTTATCTTCGACGATACTGTTGCTTGGCGCTACATGTTAGGTATTGAGGCTGTACCTGCACTGCTTTATATGATTATGTGCTTGCCTCTACCTGAGAGCCCTCGTTATTTAATCACCAATAAGAATGATGAGGCTGCTGGCCGTGCTGTATTTAAGCGCATTAATGAAGACTATTCAGATGCACAGATCGACGAATTAATTGCCGAAGTAAAGGATGCTGCCTTAAAAGACTCTCAACAAGCTAAAGTTAGCGACATCTTTACCAAGAAGCTTATGTATCCAATCATCTTTGCTTTCTTGATTGCCGCTTTCAACCAGCTTTCTGGCATTAATATCATTCTTTACTTTGCACCACGCCTTTTATCTTTAGCAGGTATTGAAGATCCTTTAAGTGCCTCTATCACATTAGGTGTAACTAACTTAATTTTCACCTTCATTGGTCTCAAGCTTATTGATGTTATCGGCCGTCGTAGCCTGCTTATCTTAGGCTGTATTGGCTACTTAGTATCGCTAAGCGTTTGTACCTACGCCTTCTTGCACTTTAACGATCTTAAAGTGGTAAGCACCTCTATTGATATGCTCAATGGATCAGCAGCTTTAGAGCAAACTACCAATGAAAACATCTATATGACTGAAGAAGATCGCCAGAACAAGATGCAAGAGTTTGCTATTGCTAAAGAAAAGTTCTTGGCAGTAAATGATCAGCTTAAAGAAAATGGCTTAGGCATTAATATTGAGCCTACCTCTAATGCTCAAGAATTAGCTAGCGCCGCTGTACAACTCAAGTCCCAAGCATCAGAACGTCTTGGCTTTACATCTAGCATGCTGTTAATTTGCATGATCCTCTTCATTGCAGCTCATGCTTTAGGCTCAGGCACCATTATTTGGGTATTCGTCTCTGAGATCTTCCCGGCACACTTCCGTGCAGCTGGTCAGGCAGTAGGATCATTTACCCACTGGATTTTTGCTGCCGTACTGACCTTAGTCTTCCCAATCTTTATTGCTAACTTTGACGTTGGCTATATGTTCGCTTTCTTTGCCCTCATGATGTTACTGCAGCTACTTTGGGCTCTCTTCATCATGCCAGAGACCAAGGGTAAGACTTTAGAGGATCTTGCCTCCAACCTCGTGAAGTAATCAATACTCGCATATCTTGTCCGAGGGTCTACAACTTAAGTTGTAGGCCCTTTATTTTTGCCTAAAACCAACTGTTAATTGCTCCACACTATCTACAATCAGCATCTTTGCCTTGATACTTTGATGGCATCTTAGATACTTGAGGCGGATTTTAGGCAATAAAAAAGGCGACCTAGTGGTCGCCCCTTTTTGAAAGCACTAAAGCTTTCAGAAGCCGCACAATGCGGCTCGTTGCGCTGAAGCGCAGGCCTAAGCCTAGCGACGCAGCTTTAACTTCTCAACGATATCTAAGTAACGCTGGTGGTCGTTGCTCTTTAAGTAGTCTAAGAGACGACGACGCTGAGCTACCATGCGGAGAAGACCACGACGTGAGTGGTGATCCTTCTTGTGTGCCTGGAAGTGAGGCTGTAAATCAGCAATACGGTAGGTTAATAAAGCGATCTGAACCTCTGGGGAGCCAGTATCGTTCTCGCCGCGTGCGAACTCAGTAACGATCTTGGCCTTCTGCTCAACAGATAAAGACATGGAAATGCTCCTTTGTGAAAAGATGCGCCCTTTCCGATCACAAACTCAGGAAGGGTAAACTACGAGGGCACAGTCTATCATGCTTTTGACGAAAATCAAGTAAAATCGCTACTTTTAGCACCCTAAAGATCACTACAGCTATGATCTTAGGTGCCGCATTTCCTTATACCGTTTTCTCTTTTCATTTCGCATCTGATCCTCGCAAATAAGCTATGATCTTATGGGGATTATCAAGGCATAGTTGCTGAGCTTGGCTTTTTATCTTGGCGTGCAGTTGCGTGGGTTTGGCGTGTACCTATAGTGCACCGCCGCATGGGATTGGCGTGTATCTAGAGCGCATATTCGCTCGAGATTTGCTAGTGGCTATAGCGCACGAACGCTTGGGGCCGGTATCGAACCTAGAGCGCATAAACAAAGAGGGCATAGCCGCTCTTGTGTGCAGCTATGCCCCCTGTGTATAGGCCTATGCCTGAATTGATTTAAGCTTAGGTAAGCAGTGGTTTTGGTAGTTTATCTGCCATTGCTCTCTAAGGTGAACTTACCAATTACATTAGCCTGATTGGTAGCTAAGTCATTAAGCTGATGCATGTTGGTCTGAAGCTCAGACATCTGCTCGTAGCTATCCTCAGCAAGCTTGGAAATATGGGCAATGGATAAGTTAATGTCAGCAGCAGAGCTACTTTGCGTCTGACATGAGGCCACAATCTGCTCAGACATATCTGAAATGGTGGCAATAATACCCATAATCTCCTCAATTGAGGAGTTAGCAAGTGAGCTTTGCTGCAGAGAGTTTTCCATCTCGCTTTCACACGTAGCCATCACCTCAACTGAGTTTGTTACTGCTGCCTCAAGGTGGCTGATAGTATCAGAAACTTCCTTGGTGCTCTTAGCAGTACGAATAGCTAGCTCACGAATTTCGTCAGCCACGATCGCAAAGCCCTTACCAGACTCACCAGCACGTGCAGACTCGATAGTTGCGTTTAAAGATAGCAAGTTAGTCTGATCTGCAATTTCAGCAATGGTTTGAACGATGGACTCAATCTGAGTACTCATCATGTGAATCTTGTTAATAGCTTCAGAGGAGGCTCTTAAGCGATCTGAGAGAGTATGTGTGGTGGTAATGTTATCTTGCATGGTGCGGCGGCAAGTATCGGATGCTGCCTCAGCACTCTTAACTTCTTCTAAGGTTGCTTTTGCAAACTCGGTAACATTATCAACTGACTGCTCCATCTCAGAAGTAGCAGTAGCTACATTCTGTGCAGTATTTCGCTGTACAGAGATAGCCTCATTAGTTGCATCAATCGAACGTTGATTGGTGTTAACCATCTGATAGAGCTTGTTAACGTCGCTCTTAACTAATCTTAAGGTACCGTTGGTATTGTCGAGCACTAAGTCAACTAAGCGAGCAATAGAACCGATCTCATCACGAGCCTGCAGATCTACTCTATCACTCAGGTTGCCACGAGCCATAGACATCAGGCGCTTTAATAAAAGACCAGTGTCACGACGTAATGAGTGGCGAATAGTGATATTGGTTAAGATCACAACCACTAAAGAGATAGCTACACCTAAAACTAAGGCGTATTGGATCCACACCATGATGCGATCAGCCTCAGCCTGTCGTGACATACTGACGCTATTTAAATCAGTAATGAGCATACGCAGTTCATATAAAACTGGCATGGAATGGTTGGTGAGCTGTTCGTAAGCTAGCTTTTGTGCCTCTTCTGGCTGATTCTTGTACGTGCTCATGATTGCAGCAGTACTGTTTAACAGACCGTTGATATGGCCATCTAAATTGGACATGTAATCATTAGAAAATTTACGGCTTAACTCTTCATTGTTGAGACGATCAACCTGAGATTGAAGCTTTTGTAAATTGGTCTTCAAGATAGAGGCAGTGTCATTGATCTTGGTTGATAAATTGCCAACATTACCTGAACCAGAAACAACTTGACGTACATTCTGCTCAATATGAATGATGTCGCTGCTAATAGCATCAGAAGTACGTAATACGGCACGCACACCACTGCGTGCATCGGTATCAGTAACCTGTGATTGAGCCATAACAATCACAACGGTAGTAGCAACAAAGAAGAGGAAGAAGGTTAAACCGACGCACATATAAAGTCTATGAATAATAGACATGTCGGAAAAACGCATCTTGAACAGAGAAGAGAAGAACGGCAGGTGAGGACGAGAAAGGTTTACCTGTGTCGTCTTAGCAAATTCCTTATCAGATAACGCAGAGGTATCTTTAATTGGATTTGCTACTTTTGCATCTGTATCGTTTAAAGCGCCTTCAACCTTGTTATTTGTTGAAGATGTATTGATCTCAGACATAAGTAATCCTGCTGTCGTTTCAGCACCGAAAGGGCTGATCTAAATCTTTTTCTAGCCAACATCACTTAAATGCAAATGCTTATACCTAGCGCTGATTAGTATGCAGGACACAAAGCTTGCGCAAACGTAGATGCGCACTCCTATGTATGTCAATGATTGCATAGCATCAAGCAGTATCTTCTTTAAAAAGCAAACGCTTAAGTTAAGATTAGGTAGACACTAGTGATGAGCAACAATATAGATGTTGTAAAACTCTTTGCGTTGAACTTTCAGCCCATTCTCTCCTGAGGCCTAGAAACTGCAACGTCTTATATTCTTGATACAACATTACTCTACTTATCTTAGCACTATTTGTATAAATGACACTTTCGTAATTTGATAAATAAATGTGGAACGCACAAATCAATCACAATAGAGGTGCTAATTACCTAAACAAAGGAACACAACGATCCTCAGTAGTGCAGTAAAGTGTTGTCATACAAAAATTAGCAACCTACGGTGCAAACACTATGCCCACAAAATGTCAGTAAAACGCCTCTAATTATGATCACAATGGCCTATTTATGCCAATCTGTAAAACCTTTCGTCGCATCATGTCAAATCCACCGCACTGTACGATCTTTTGTAACTTAGCACCTATTGCGACACTGACAGCGCCTTTATGATCTTGAAAAGCGACCTACACACCTTGTATGAATGGGCCTTTATGATCTTGAAAAGTAGCATACATACCTCTTCTGAATGGGCCTTTATGATCTTAAAAGCAACCTACACCCCTCTTATGAATGGGCCTTTATGATCTTGAAAAGCAACCTAAATCCATGCGCAGTGCGTATATGGCTCACAAAGTTAGGATACATCTTGCTTTGCGTTGTTTTTGTAGCTACTGAATGATAAGATTACACGTCGGGCATTTGGCTCTAGGGCGCATAGATAAGCACTCACTTAGCACTCTATAGATTAGCACTTGACTAGTGTTCTTTAGATAAGCACTTACTTTGCATCCTTTAGCTAATCCCTCCTCATTGATAGCACCACTTATATGCTCTTGATCCACTCATTGTTGGCTCTGAGCTTTGATAACTATTTGTATATGGTGCTTAGCTCCGAGATTTACTTATGGCTGGTAAAAAGAAAAACGGCAACAACAGCACTGAAATTGCTGTAAACCGCCGTGCAAAACACGACTACTTCATCGAAGAGCGCTACGAGGCAGGACTGTCATTACAAGGTTGGGAAGTTAAATCCTTACGTGCAGGCAAGGCCAATATCTCCGAGGCCTATGTCATGGTCAAAGAAGGACAGGTATTGCTCATTGGCGCTACCATTAATCCATTAAAGACCTCTTGTGCATTCGTAGTGTGCGACCCAACTCGTACCCGTACTCTACTCATGAACCGCCGTGAGATTAATAAGCTCATGGGGCAGTCACAGCGCCAGGGTTATACCCTCATGCCGCTGCGTCTATACTGGAAAGGTTCATGGGCTAAGCTTGAGTTAGGACTTGCTCGTGGTAAGCAAGAGCACGATAAGCGAGACTCTATTAAAGAGCGTGAATGGCAGCGTGAGAAGGCTCGCGTCTTCAAGAAAGCTCAGTAGGCTCTACAAACTAAGGCACGATCTTAGTCATTTACAACACTTCATAAGAAAAAACCCCGTACAGGCTAATAACTTGTACGGGGTTTGTATTTTTTTAAGACTAAATTTAGCTTTGGCGATCTTTAATCTAAAGGGCGTAGCTACAGTCAAGCTATGCCCCAAAGTTCATGATCGATCTTCAGATCATGTTCGATCTTTAGTAATGATCGCCTTTTAGTCCATGGTTTCCATTTCGATCTCTTTCTTGTCGATCTTCTTAGGAATGAGGTGCTTACGCTCAATCTTTAATAAAAGAGCCCAAGTAGATGCAACGTAGATAGAAGAGATAGTACCGAAAATAATACCGATAGCTAAAGCTAAGGCAAAACCGAAGATCATGTCACCGCCAAAGATTAACAGGGCGAAAACAGTGATTAAGGTAGTACCTGAGGTGATGATGGTACGAGCTAAGGTCTGAGTTAAAGAAACGTCAAACAGCCTATCCATATCTAAGTCATGAGATAACTTGCTGGCATTTTCACGAATACGATCAAACACCACGATCTTATCGTTCAGAGAGTAACCAACCACAGTTAAAACTGCAGCTAACACGGTAAGGTCGTACTCGATCTGTAAAAATGAGAAGCAACCAATAACGATAATAACGTCGTAAGCAAGTGAAATCACAGCACCAGTAGCCATTCTCCACTCAAAGCGGAATGCAATATAAGCAAGAATAGCGATTAAAGATACCACAATAGCAATTAAGCCACTTTCAACGAGCTCAGCACCAACAGAAGGGCCTACGTACTCAGAACGAGTGGTAGTAGCCTCAGGGTCAATCTTTAAAGAGGCAGCCTGAATCTTGTTGGTAACTAACTGCTGATTGATATCCTCCTTTGGAGCTACACGAATCATAACGTCACGAGTAGAACCAAAGTGCTGAACTACACCCTCAATACCCTCAGCTGCGTAAGCCTTACGAACTTGCTCTAAGTCCATTGGATTAGTGTAATGAGTCTCAACTACGATACCGCCAGTAAAATCTAATCCCCAGTTAATGCCCTTAACTGCCATGGAAGCAATAGAGCCAATAACTAAAGCAAGGCACAGAATTTCAACTATGCCTTTGATCTTCATGAACGGGATGACAGTTGTGTCCTTAATAAACTGAAACATTGTCTTCCTGTCCTCTTAAATACTGAGCTTCTTGAGATTCATCTTGCCACCCCAAATGATGTTAACCACAGCACGACATGCGGTAACTGAGGTAAACATAGAGGAGGCCAGACCAATCATCAGTACTAAGGCAAATCCCTTAACAGCACCAGTACCAACCATGAACAGAATCAGAGCGGTAATGAAAGAAGTGATGTTAGAGTCAGCAATGGTACCAAAAGCACGGGCATAGCCCTCGTTGATAGCAACTTGTACCGAGCGTCCTAGGCGTATTTCTTCACGTATGCGCTCATAAATAAGCACATTCGCGTCAACCGCCATACCAATAGTTAACACGATACCAGCCATACCAGGGAGTGTCATGGTGGCACCTGGAACCATGGACATGATGCCCACAACTAATACTAAATTGAAGAATAAGGCTAAGTTGGCAACAAAACCGAAGGCCTTATAGTACAGAATCATGAAGACACCTAAAGCAGCAAAGCCATAAAGCATTGCTCTTAAGGAGTTATCGATGTTTTCCTGACCTAAAGAAGGACCAATGGTACGCTCTTCAACAATCTGAATAGGAGCGATCAGAGCACCAGCACGCAGTAATAAAGCGAGGTTATGAGCCTCACGAGCTGAGTCGATGCCAGTAATACGGAAGTTAGAGCCTAAACGTGACTGAATAGTAGCAACGTTAATGATCTGCTCAACCTTCTTGAACTTTGGCTTGTAACCTGGCTGACCTGGCTTTGGAGCATTAGGGTCGGTGTTTTCAACTACCTTGAACTCAATAAAGTTAGTAGCCATGGCCTTGCCCACATTGTCCTTGGTGAACTCGGACATAATGGAACCGCCACGTGCATCAAGGGAGATGTTAACTTGTGGACGACCATTCTCATCGGTAGATGAAGATGCATCAACGATGTGGTCACCAGTTAAGATCACACGCTTTTCTAATACTACAGGGTAGCCATTCTTATCTTCGTGCAGCTCAGTGCCAGGAGGAATGCGGCCTTGAGATGCAGCATTCAGATCAGCGTTGGAGTTAACTAAGCGGAACTCTAATGTAGCAGTAGCACCTAAGATTTCCTTAGCACGAGCAGTATCCTGAACACCAGGAAGCTCAACTACCACACGCTCAGCGCCTTGACGCTGAATTAATGGCTCTGCCACACCCAGCTCGTTAACACGGTTACGCAGAATGTTAATGTTCTGATCAACGGCGTTAGTACGAATCTGTGACAGACGAGCCTCAGTCATGGCTGCCTTAATGTAGAAGGAACCATTGCGCTCAAAGTTTTGGAAAACGAAGTCGCGGTGATTCTTCTTCAACAGCTCAGCAGCGCTGTCACGAGTAGCAGCATCACGGAATGAGATAACTACATCATTGCCTTCAGCACGAGCACCGGTTAAACGCAGATTGTTCTGACGCAGCTCATTACGCAGATCAGAAACAAGCTGAGTTCTCATCTTCTTCATGGCTTCGTCCATATCCACCTCCATTAAGAAGTGAACACCGCCACGCAGATCAAGACCGAGCTTAAGTGGATTCATACCTAAGGCACGCATAAAGGCCGGAGTAGCCGGAGCGAGGTTTAAAGCGCTGATATAGCGATCGCCTAAGTAAGACTGAACCAGATCTTTTGCCATGATCTGCTCGTCAGTATTGCTAAAGCGAATTAACAGCTGACCCTGCTCATCCAGCTCATAAACACCCTTGATGTTCTTACTGTTAAGCAGATTTTCAACCTCTGCAGCGACCTCTTGAGAAACCGGATTACCGTTAGTGCCAGAAACCTGCAGTGCAGGATCCTCACCGTAAATATTTGGAAGAGCGTAGAAGAAACCTATTGCGATAGCCGCAAAGATTAAGAAGTTCTTCCACCAAGGAAATTTATTTATCACGTTTTATCTCAAAAGCTAGCTTCGTGACATGGTAAGGACTGGCTTTACTAAAGACAGTACATGAATAGCCTAGGGGGCTAAAGATGTACTTATCTGAAGCTAAATGCCATACCTTTTTTCAAGACAACTAGTAGTAATAAAGTCTCAAACATCATTCTTTTCCTAATAAGAATGTATCTTATGCACTTAATCCTTTTCTAGCTGCTTCGCTGCAGTAATATAGCTTTATGCTGCTTTAAGCAACTCAAGCATCCTGCAACCACCCCGATAAGGCCCATGAACACCTACACGAGGATTTAAATCATTAGCTCCCGATGATAGACATCGGATGCTTATTTTTGTGAGCCTACATAGTAGGCTTTGGATCTGACACTTTACAACCTTTAAGGACTTAACACTCTGTTAATTGTGCCTATTAGACAAGGCAGGTAATGTGTAACATCCAAATACCACTAAAAACAACAAACCTTGTAATACCTGAATTAGCTGCTTTAACCTGAGGCTTAAGCGCTCATCCTGTCTTACAAGGTCTGCTTGCTCATAGCATATAAGTTACTTCTCCCTACACCCATAGTCATCAGGTGCAGTTGTACACAATCGCACGAGCGTATTACATAACGCACGAGGCATGTATACAGTTGATCTGATGAGCTTAACTAAGTGCATAGTAGTAGTAACTTATAAAGAATCTTACATTGACTCGATAGTGCCCTTTGGCAGAACAGCAACAATGTAGTTACGCTTCATCTGCATGACAACTTCACCGCCAACGTTAACCATGACGTACTCTTTGTTGTCAGGGAGCTTAACAACCTTGCCAGCGATACCGCCGTTGGTTAAAACCTCATCGCCAACAGACAGGCCGTTGAGCAGGTTCTGCATTTCCTTACGCTTCTTGTTGTTTGGACGCATAACGAAGAAGTAAACAGCGAGCATACACACAACCAGAATGATGAGCATGCTCATATCGCCACCTGGTGGTGGAGCGGCACCTTCTGCAGCGTATGCACTTGAAATAAAGTCCATTTCGATTCCCTTTCAAAGATTAAAGACAAAAATAATTAGAACACATAAATAGGCAGTTCTACTAAAACCTACTTATGGGCAACCAAGCTACTATGGCCTTTATATGTTGCCTATGACCTTGGTATGAGCATAAATACACAATCATACCAAGAAAAACCCGGGGCAAATGTAGCAAAGTACAAATGACTGCGTCACTCTATCTGCCACCAAGCCAATAAGTTAGCTCGAGTAAGAATCTTAGTTTTTCAAGCTCCGATTCTGTATTTAATGAGCCACTTAGCTTTAGCCCTTGTTCTATTAGAGAACTTAAGCATTACACGCTCAAGCACTAACTAGGTCAACTAAACCAGCCCCATATTCTATTATGAATCTGCTAAAAAAGACATGTATAAGCCTAAGTAGACATCACACATTGAGTTAATCTTTAGCAAAATGAGGCCTTAAAAACCATCACTTAACCACAATTACCCTGCAAAACTTGCAAGTACCCATACTTATACACAAAGTACCATACAACCAATCTCTGTGTATGGTAGCTAACCACTTACAAGAGTGGCCATCTAAGACTAGTCAAAAGGTGCTCACTGTGGCCAAGTTACGAAAATAGGTTAACCTTGATACGCTAAAACCCCATGGGCTTGCCCATGGGAGTTGGTCAGATGTTGGATATTTGAGGTCAAGTCAAATAGCACTCTTAGTACTCAATACGATCGCCAAGCTGCTGAGCCTTGTAGTACTCATCGGCAAACTTCTCTAAAGTACCTGCCTCAATAGCTGCACGAATATCAGCCATAAAGTGCTCATAGTAATGGAGATTATGAATAGTGTTCAGATGAGCTCCTAAAATCTCATTGCACTTATCAAGGTGATGTAAATAAGCCTTAGAGAAGTTACGGCAAGTGTAGCAATCGCAATTTGGATCGAGTGGAGAAGTGTCCATACGATACTTGGCATTACGAATCTTCACTACGCCCTGGGAGGTGAATAAGTGGCCGTTACGTGCATTACGTGAAGGCATTACGCAGTCGAACATATCCACACCATGCAGTACACCCTCAAGAATATCCACAGGACGACCTACGCCCATAAGATAACGAGGACGATCCTCTGGCATGATTGGAGCGATGTGAGATAAAGCCTTATACATCACAGGCATTGGCTCGCCTACGGCTAGACCACCGATAGCATAGCCATCAAAGCCAATATCAGTAAGGCCCTTTAAAGAAGCCTCACGTAAGCCCTCATCGGTACCGCCTTGAATAATGCCAAAGAGATTGTTCTTATTGCCTAAACGATCAAACTCATCACGGCAGCGGCGTGCCCAGCGCAGTGACAGCTCCATAGCCTCACGCATACGTTTTTGCTCAGCTGGCAGAGCGATACACTCATCAAACTGCATCACAATGTCAGAGCCAAGATCATATTGCACTTGCATGGAGATCTCAGGCGATAAGAAGAGCTTAGAGCCATTAATTGGATGGCGGAACTGTACGCCCTCTTCAGTTACTTTGCGAATGCCAGATAAAGAGAAGACCTGGAAACCACCTGAGTCAGTTAAGATTGGCTTATCCCACTTCATAAAGTCGTGCAGATCGCCATGAGCCTTAATGACATCAGTACCTGGTCTTAACCACAGGTGGAAAGTGTTACCTAAAAGAATGTCAGCACCGAGCTCGCTTACGTGCTCAGGGCGCAGACCTTTAACAGTACCTAAAGTACCTACAGGCATAAATGCTGGAGTACGAACAATGCCACGCTCAAAGTGGAGTTCGCCACGACGTGCTTTACCGTCACGCGCTAAAATCTTAAAGTCCATAATCTAAGTAATACTTTGCTTGTAGTTATTCTTAATTCTTTGGGAAGCCATCAGCTGCCAACGCCTCTTCAGCTGTACATGAAGGAGGCAGATCCATATTTTCAGTACGCTTAGTAATGAACATACAATCACCGTAACTGAAAAACTTATACTGCTCACTAACAGCATGCTCATAGGCGTGCAGGGTGTTTTTATAACCTGCAAATGCACACACGAGCATAATGAGAGTTGACTCAGGTAAATGGAAGTTGGTGATAAGAGCATCTACCACACGATACTTATAACCTGGATAAATAAAGATAGAAGTATCGTCATTAAACTTGGCGATCTCATCTTTGCAGCCATGCTTTTGTGCATATAAAGCAGCGCTTTCTAATGAGCGAACTGCAGTGGTGCCAACGGCAATAACACGGCCACCTCTTTTATGAGTCTCAATCACCTTATTGGCAGTATCTTGAGACAGCTGCACATACTCACTGTGCATATGATGTTTGAGAATGTCATCCTCGCGCACCGGCTGGAAAGTACCTGCACCTACGTGCAAGGTAACAAAAGCCATATCAATGCCGTAAGCTCTCAGATCATCAAGCTGCTTTTCATCAAAGTGCAAACCTGCAGTTGGTGCTGCGACAGCACCTGGCTCACGAGAGTAAACCGTCTGGTACCGTTCACGATCTTCTTGCTCATCCGCACGCTCAATATATGGAGGAAGCGGAATATGACCTACATCATCTAAGATAGGCAAAATCTCGTATTCATCTTCACAGCTAATGTGGAAGAGATCGCCATTTCTACCTAGGACGTTGAGCACGTACTTATCTAAACCCTGTGCATCAGTTACGTAAAGCTTTGATCCAGCCTTTGGTGACTTTGAGGCTTTAATATGAGCTAATGCTTGCTTAGGATTTAAGATACGTTCAATGAGGAACTCGCACTTACCGCCAGTATCTTTTCGTCCGTAGATACGGGCTGGGATAACCTTGGTATCGTTGAAAACAAGCAAATCACCAGGCTTTAAATAAGACTTCAGATCGATAAAGATCTTATCTTCAGTAGCACCTGTATTGCCGTCAAGACATAGCATGCGACAGGCAGTGCGCTCCTTAGATGGGAAATTGGCGATAAGCTCTGTAGGCAAATCGAAGTTAAAATCGCTGCGTAACAATTGTTCACCCTGATGCTTAAACGGGGGTCAATGATCTTATATAAGCAATTGAGCACTGCCACCACTCAATCAAACTAAGCGCCAACCTAACATCTTTAAATTGACTTATGTCTTGATAACTTAAAGATAGCCTCAATCTTAGATATCTGCTTTAACCACTCTGTATATATACAGTACAGATCTCTGATCTTTTAGGCCTTCATCCAAATTAACACTTAGTTCAGCTTATATAGCACTAGAGCGCATAAATAACAGATCGATAGTCAAAATCAGCAATCTCATAATCCTGTGATCTTGTAGATACAAACAAATGTAACTTATCGCCGCTGCGCTCTTTTGATCTCTGAATCGAAATTCAAGCGATTTTAACACAAAAGACATCTCACAAACGCCATTTTTAGGCACTATCAAGCAGTGATCTTGAGGATAGATAAGTTATTAGCCTACGTCGTAACTTGCAAGGATGTGCATTGTCCGTGCTTTTATAACAGCATTCAATGCAAAAACTTCAAAAGCCAACGCCATTGCTAAGATCAATTACCCAAACAAGCTACTAGCAACACCAATGCTAATAACATAAAACTAGTTGCATTCCTCTCTGATAAGTCCCCAAAAGCACAGGTAGACTTTTTAGTGCAACGATCGCCATTTTGATATGACATGTAAATCTAAGTTGGTAGTTTTAACTTAAATTGGCTTTCTAAAGAGAGCCTTTTGAAAAGCTCTTTGTCTTGCTTTATAGCTGCCAAGTCAGATGTAGCAACAAATTACTAAGCATAATTGGCGCTTTGTAAAACCATTGTTCACTTATGAGATCTAGCCGAAAGTTCAGAACTTAAAACTGTGCCATAATGTTTCGTTGTCACTATGATTAAGGCAAAGTTTGATTTAGATCACTCTTTAAAAAGATTTGACATAGTTTTAGAGCGAAATCGCCTCAAAACCGCGTTCAAAACATACCCTTTTTAGATGCCTTGTCATAAGATCACGCCGCATTATCAAAGTAGTGACCTCACTCTTGGCAGAGTAAGGTTTAAAGCTTAACTAAGAGATTTACATCTTGTTTAAGTGATCGCCAGTAGAGCAACGGACTTATGGCCCTATGGCCTATTAGTCTCGAGGACTATAAGTCCATTGCTCTTGAGCATTCATTGAGCTTGGTCTAGCAACATTTAGTTTTGTCTAGCTAAGCTATAAATTTGATACTACATTTTGCGTTGCATTTTGCCGCTTGAATATGAGTGACCCTAAAGAAGTGCACTTAATGATGTTTTGGCCTTGTGTCGATCATTATTAGATGCATGCTCTTAAGGTTTGCAAAGTGAGATTTGACTATGCAAGCTCTCGATCATGATTGCTTGCAAAACACGCCTTTTATTTTGTGTGCTTGCTCTAAATCTGACTTTAAAAATCTTGCTGTTTGCCGCGCTTCGTAGCATCATTTCCAGATGTAATTTTCTTGCTGACTTATTAAGTCAGAAACCGTTAGTCATTGACTTTGGTAAGAAGTAAAGTAATTCATTTTTAACAGGAAGAAGCCATGCTGATAGGTATTCCAAAAGAGAGCTTGAAAGGCGAGACAAGAGTGGCCGCCACTCCTGATACCGTAACCAAGCTCATCAAGTTGGGCTTTGAGGTTGCAGTTCAGTCCGGTGCCGGTGCCGACGCCAGCTTTGACGACGCTGCCTATAGCGCTGCAGGTGCGAAGGTTGTTCGCGGTCGCGAAGTTTGGTCAAGCGACATGATCTTCAAGGTCAATGCACCAACCGACGATGAAATTAAGCTTATGAAAGAGGGTCAAACCTTAGTAAGCTTCATCCGTCCTGCACAGAATCCTGAGCTCGTACAGAAGCTCAACGAGAAGAAAGTCAATGTCCTGGCAATGGACATGGTCCCACGTATCTCACGTGCACAGGCTTTGGACGCTCTGTCATCCACTGCTAACATTTCTGGTTACCGTGCTGTTATCGAAGCTGCTCACAACTTCGGTCGTTTCTTCACTGGTCAGGTTACCGCTGCTGGTAAGGTTCCTCCAGCAAAGGTACTGGTTATCGGTGCAGGTGTAGCAGGTCTGGCCGCTATCGGTGCTGCTCACTCATTAGGCGCTATTGTTCGCGCATTCGATACCCGTCTTGAAGTTGCCGACCAGATTAAGTCAATGGGCGGTGAGTTCTTAAAGTTAGACTTTAAGAATGAAGAAGGCGGTTCATCTGACGGTTACGCAAAGGTAATGTCTGATGAGTTCATTAAGGCTGAGATGGAGCTCTTCGCTGCTCAGGCTAAAGATGTAGACATCATCATCACTACCGCTGCTATTCCAGGCAAGAAGGCTCCACGACTAATTTCTAAGGAAATGGTTGAGTCCATGAAGCCAGGTTCAGTTATCGTTGACCTTGCTGCTGCAACTGGCGGTAACTGCGAACTGACCCAGGAAGGCAAGATTCACGTTACCGAGAATGGCGTTAAGATCATCGGTTACTCCGACTTAGCATGCCGTCTGCCAGCACAGTCTTCACAGCTGTACTCCACCAACTTAGTAAACCTCGTTAAGATCCTCTCTAAGAACAAGGATGGCAACATCGACATCGACTTTGAAGATGTGATCTTACGTAACATGAGTGTTACTAAGCAGGGCGAAATCACTTTCCCACCTCCACCAATCAGCGTTTCTGCCGCTCCTGCACAGCAGGCTGCTGCAGCTCCTGTTCAGAAGGTTGAGCAGCGTCAGATTTCAAATACCTTTAAGGGCACTGTTGCAGGTATCTTCCTCGTTCTGTTCGCTCTTATCGGTCTGTTTGCCCCTGAGAAGTTCTTACCACACTTCACCGTATTCGTACTGTCATGTGTAGTAGGTTACTACGTAGTTTGGAATGTTACCCATTCTCTGCATACACCTTTAATGGCTGTTACTAACGCTATTTCAGGCATTATCGTTGTTGGCGCTCTGCTCCAGATTAGCTCTGGCAGCTTCATCATCGCCTTATTTGCATTTATCGGCGTTCTCATCGCTTCCATCAACATTTTCGGTGGATTTGCTGTAACTCGCCGTATGCTGGCTATGTTCAAGAAACAGGCATAAGGTTCAGGAGAATATAAAAAATGGTAGCAGGTCCAATTCACATGGCCTATATTTTGGCCGCTCTGCTCTTCATCGCAGCCTTAGCTGGCTTATCTAAGCAGGAAACTGCTAAGTACGGTTGCTTATCCGGCATGTTCGGTATGGGCATCGCACTGCTTGCAACCTTTGCTCAGGTAGAAACCGGTCTTGGCTTCGGCTTAATCGTCGTAGCTATGATTATCGGTGCTGCAATTGGTATCTACGTTGCTCAGCGTGTAGCAATGACCCAGATGCCAGAAATGATTGCATGTCTGCACTCATTTGTAGGTTTAGCTGCTGTATTAGTTGGTTTCAACTCTTACTTCGAGTTAGGCGCTGTTGCATCTGACGCTGTTTCTATCCCTGTTGGCGCTTCTCAGGCAACTATCGTTGCTATGATGGAAGCTGCTGAGCAGGCTGCAGCTGCAGCTGGCCACGCTGCTGAGATGACCTCTGGTGAGTTAAACACCCACCTTATCGAGATCTTCTTAGGTATCTTCATCGGTGCTGTAACCTTCACTGGTTCTATCGTTGCTTACGGTAAGCTCAACGGTACCTTTAAGTTACGCGTATTCAAGTCAGCTCCTTTAATGCTGCCTGGCGGTCACTACCTCAACCTGGCTGGCATCATCGTATCCGTACTGCTCTGCGTATGGTTCATGGCTGCTGATACCCCATCCATCATCCCACTCGTTCTGATGACTCTTATCGCATTTGCCTTTGGTGTGCACTTAGTTGCTGCTATCGGTGGTGCTGATATGCCAGTTGTTATCTCAATGCTGAACTCATACTCAGGTTGGGCTGCAGCTGCATCAGGCTTCATGCTGTCAAACGACCTCTTAATCGTTACTGGCGCATTAGTAGGTTCCTCAGGTGCTATTCTGTCTTACATCATGTGTAAGGCTATGAACCGCTCCTTCATCTCTGTTATTGCTGGTGGCTTCGGTAACGAAGGTGCTGCTGCAGACTCCGACGAGGAAATCGGCGAGTACCATGAGTTAAAGGCTGTTGAAGTTGCTGATCTGTTAAAGAACTCTTCTTCAGTTATCATCGCTCCAGGTTACGGTATGGCTGTATCACAGGCTCAGGCTGCTGTTGCATCCTTAACTGAGAAGTTACAGGCTCGTGGCACCACCGTTCGCTTCGCTATTCACCCAGTAGCAGGCCGTTTACCTGGTCACATGAACGTATTACTTGCTGAGGCTAAGGTTCCATACGATATCGTTCTTGAAATGGATGAAATCAATGATGACTTCGCAGAGACCGATACCGTACTCGTTATCGGTGCTAACGATACCGTAAACCCAGCCGCTTTAGAGAATCCAAACTCCCCAATCGCTGGTATGCCAGTTCTTGAGGTTTGGAATGCTCGCAACGTAGTTATCTTCAAGCGTTCTATGAATGCTGGTTACGCTGGCGTACAGAATCCATTATTCTTCAAGGATAATTCATTCATGTGCTTCGGCGATGCTAAGAAGACTGTTGAAGAGATCGTTGCTAACATCTAATCTTCAGCTTTCATAGCAATTTAAAGCCAGTCTCTAATGAGGCTGGGCTAGAAAAAAGCCTGTCATTTGACAGGCTTTTTTCATTTCACCAACCGCAAATCATCAATAGCTCCAAGCTCCATAACTACCTTCCTAAAATCGACAAAGTACATTCATCCTGCCTCTTTATCAGAAAGTAGATATCTTAAGGCCATAGCTGTAAGCCCCATTACCTTAGCATTAGAGCACACGATAACAGCGCACAAAAGGCTTATGCAAGTTTTGAGTTTGCGGCAGAAGTCTATGAAAAAGCTCAAAAACAGCTAAAGAAAAAACAAAAGATTAATAAGGCTCAATAGCAAGAATCTAAAGAATAATGAGCGCAGCAATGAATTGGCTATACCTGAGTAAGTGCGTGGCTCAGCAATAAGCTGCAATGAACTAATAGTGGCTGCTAGACGCAGCTTGAGCATGATGCTGCTGTGTTGGATATGAGGGGTATTGATGCAGCTGTATGGGGATACGATGAGTATTGATGCTGCTGTATGGGGATACGATGAGTATTGATGCAGCTGTATGGGGATACGATGGGTATTGATGCAGCTGCGTGCTGTAGATGTTGTTATTGAGATAAGCGCAGCTGCTAAGTTTGCATGGAGGCTTGTTAGTGCTTAAGGTTAATCCAAATTGCAGCACTTTGACCTGCAGTGACCTTGCCTGAGGCTGGAACTACCTTATCAAGCTTGCCTGAGGAGCGTATTACAATCATGGACACGATGGTGGACTTAAGTCTCTGAGAGAGTGTGCGTAAGTCTGCAATGAGTACGACATCGCCTTTCTTAACTTCATCGCCAATGGCCATCTTTACAGTAAAGCCTTCACCTTGAGTCTCCATGGACTCAACGCCAAAACTTACATAGACCTCTAAACCATTCTCCATACGCACTGCAAACGCATTCTTAGTTGGCAGCAGTCGCGAGATGATGCCATCACAAGGAGCAACAACTGATTCGCTCTCTGGCACTACTGCAACGCCCTCACCCATTACCATTTCTGAGATCACGATATCAGGGACATCACCTAGCGGCATCAAGGTACCAGAGACTGGAGCATATAAAGTAACATCAGCATTTACATTAACAACTGGTGCCTCATAAGATGCAGAAGAACTGCCCTCGGAGCGTTTGAATAATTGCGAGAAGAAACCCATTAGTATTCTCCGTTGTTAACTCTAATCAAATGGTAAAGGCCTAGAAAGTTCTAGGCATGATGAAAGTAGTACTTGTATGTTGATTCTTTAGGCAGAAGCGTTATCTTGGAAGATAAGATCATGCAGCTCACGGGCTGATGAGGCCTCCATAACCTGAGCATAGACTTCATCTTTAAACACAGGAGTAGCGCCGTTATCAGTGAGTTTTTGTAACTCCTTTCTGACACTCTGCAGTGAGGTGGCATCTGTGGTGATATAGCTTACACCTAATGAGAGGAACAATGGTAATAGCTCAGTACGACGTGCAAAGCGACCAGCCATACCTACTTTTACTCCCTCATCGCGAGCTGCCTTACAGGCAATAGCAATCATCTTTGCTAAGGCTGGAGTGAAATACTCCTCAGGTGGACGAGGTGCAGCAGCGTACTCAGATAAAGAACTGGTGCCGATAACGAACATCTCGCCAAAAGCAGCAAAAGCACGTGCAGAGAGCACAGCAGCAGGAGTTTCAATCATTAAGGCAGGATGAGGATTGCCAATTGGCTTATTCTCAGCTTTTAATTCAGCTACAGCCTCATCAATTAAGCCACGTAATGAACGAGCCTCACCAATACGAGTGATCAGCGGGAAGACGATATAAATCTCTCTACCTACAGATGCAAGCAACATGGCCTTAATCTCATCTTTAATGAGCTTAGAGCCAACCTTTGCGCCGTATTTACGTAAAGCACCGCTTTCATCTAGCTCGACACTAAATAACGGTTGCTTATCGCCAGCAAAGTCAAAGGTTCGAGCAGTTAAAGGGGCTTTCTTTGGTACGCGATTAAAGATCGCGCTGAAAGTTGCCACCATCTCGTCTACAGTTGGACGATGGTGATAGCTTAAAAAGAGGAATTCTGAACGTAACAGACCTAGTCCGTGGTTAATGCAACGGGCCATATGGTCAACTTCACCAATAGCGCCTAAAGAACCAGCTACGGTTACGGCTGGATTGTCCTCAATAACCACATCGTTTTCTTGCGCTGTGTAGTAGTCTTGCTGCTCAATTAAGGAACGAGCTGCCTCTTGTGGAGGAGAAACTAAGACGGTACCACGGGTAGCATCAACTAAGAGGTCTTCACCATTTTTAATGGTTAAAGCACCTTTAACCTCATATACAGCAGGAATGCACAAATCTCTTAGCACTGTGCCTAAGTGACCAGAGGCCTGCCCACCTTCAAGCACCACAGCTCTTACCATATCGGTACGTAAAGCGAGGAAGCGAGCTGGGCTTAAATCGTTGGCAATAATGACGCTTGGACGATTGAGCTTAGGCACATCATCATTAGCGCTTGGAGAGGCACTAATGGTACCAATGAAGTCGCGCATTAAAGAGCGCAACTCATTGGAAGACACTTGCATCTCCCAATCATCTTCTTGATCTTGTAATGACTTGTGCTCATTATCCTCATCATCAAAAGAGGCTGCTTCTGAAAAACGAGCAATCTTTGGTAAAAGCACGCTTTTAGCGGCATCTAATGCGCTATTGCCATCATAGATAAGAGCATCGATCTCATTGATGTTAGCGTTATTAGTGATGTATGAAGCTACAGCACCAAAGAGGTCACGTACTTTATCTGGAACTGTTCCGTTTGCAGCATTATTGAGCTTAGCGGCAAAGTCGCGGCTAGCTCGACGATACTTAAGGCACTCATCAGAGGCACTAAAGGTTGCAACTACATCAACCAAATGAGCCTCTGACCCATCAGATAGTACGTAAGCAACGCCCTCGCTTACGCCCTCTGATACAGTCACTCCAGACATGGTATACATGGCAACCTGCTCCAAAAAAGTTGTTAAAAGTTACACATCCTTATTGGACTTATCCGCACTCTGTTGACGGCATAGGAGGTTAGTTTCCTCACTACCTATGTCCCAACTAGAGCCTATTGATGCCC